>NZ_JAEEGC010000149.1 GCF_019207025.1 Clostridium thailandense
TAAAACAATCAAATCTTCTAAGCTTTTTCAAAAATATGAGCTAAGACTTGTAGCAAAAGTATTTAAATGTGTCTTCCAGAATGTAAATATATCCCTGCGTATAAGTTAAGTGTCTGATTTGGTTATCTAAACATCCACGGATGACATTTAAGTTATGCTGAGGATGTTTAGAACTCTACTTTCGTATTAGTTTGAGGATATATTTACATTTCCAGAAGATGCAGTGATTTCTATTGAATTTCTATCATTTCCTACAGTTCCTACAAGTGAATTACCTCTTTTAGATTTTTCCTGCACAGTAATAGGAAAGTTACAGTCTATATCTCCAGAATTAGTTTTTGAATCAAGTTTAAATTGAGCATCTTTAGGTAATTTCAGGTTTATGTCTCCAGAAGTACTGGAGAGTTTAACATTATTGTTAAATTCAGAATAAGCAATTGATACTTTACCAGAGGAAGTTCTCTGGTTAACGTTTCCTTTAAAATTATTCACTTTTATATTACCAGAAGTAGAGTTTAGTGAAGTATCTTTTGAATTTATAGTGTCAATATTTATAGTACCTGAGCTTGAAGACATAACTAGGCTGTCAGAAGTTAGGTTTTTTAAAGTTATATTTCCAGAAGTAGATTCAAAGGAAGCATTCTTTGAATTCATGTTGTTTCCTACTATAGTTCCCGAACTTGAGGTTATAGTCAATTCATAGGACGATATATCCTTTAAACTTGTGTCACCAGAAGTAACGTGGAGTTTGAATTTACTTAGACTAAGAGGAGAAAGTGCAACAACCTTACCAGATGATGAATTTATTTCAATAGCATGATTATAAGAAGAAGGTATAGTTATATCTAAGTTTAACTTTCCAGAAAACGTTGAAAAACTTAAATGTGATGAAGAAGATCTTATAATCAATTTAGTACCGTTTGTTTCAGTTTCGAGCTTAGGTTTAAAATTAGCGGTCATATTACCATAGAGGTGAGCTTTTATTTCATCTGAATTATCAACTTTTATATTTATATCTGGAAAGCTATTATCTACAAATATTTCTTGGATATCTTTTGCTTTGGTATTTTTTTCTTCGTTTATAGAATAATCCTGAGAGTTCTGTGGTTTAAAACTCATAGAGGAATTATGAAAGCCGCCAAAAGCAAATAATATTATAGCGGCAGCAGAAAAAGATAAAATTGTAGTAACTGTAAGGATAGTAACTAGTTTTTTTGTATTAAAATTATTCATGGTAACCCTCCTATTTACTTATAACTTGCATATTCCACTTTAAGTATTTAGCTGTTAACTTATAAAATACTTTTGTTAAAAAACAATTTCCAATAAAAAATAATGTTCCAAGACAGGCTATACCTATTCCTAAGAATATAGCTGCTATAGGGTTTATGCTAACAGTCATATTGAAAGGAATAAAGGGCATAAAGACAATTGCAAAAATGCTAAATAATCCAGCCAGTGCCATAGATATGGAAGCTGCATATAGACCTATTAGCACTCCAACTAAGGCTATAAATGGACCAAGTACTATTACTAAATTAAAAAAGCTTAAGGTTACAGCTGCTAAAAGTGCTTTAAATACATTTTTGCCAGAAGAATTTTCTATGGCTTTTTCAACAGTAGCATTAGCAGTATAAGATTTTCCAATGAGTTTGGGATCTCCCAGTCCAACAGCTATCTCTTCTTCGGTTTTTCCATTTTCAATGCCTATTCTAAAATGTTCTTCATAATCATATAAAATATCATTTTTTTCAATTTCATCTACGCTGTTAAGAGATTCTTTTAGTGTTCTTATGAATTCATTTTTATTCACTATAAGGCCTCCTTGTAATTAATCCTTTATTTTTATTGATGAATTTTTTATATTACCTTTATTAATGATTTTATTTACACCATCTACAAAATCAATCCATTCTGTAATGAGTTCAGAACCTTTTGCTCTGCCACATTCCGTAAGTCTATAGTATTTTCTAGGTGGACCATCAGAGGACTCTTGAAGATATGTATCTACGTACCCGTCAGTTTTTAATCTTCGCAGAAGAGGATATATAGTACCTTCAGAAATATCTATATGTTTTGATATTTCATCAACTAATTCATAACCATAACAATCCTTTTGAAAAAGTTCTGCTAAGACACATAGTTCTAAAACACCTTTTTTAAATTGAATATTCATATTTTAACCCCTTCTGTGTTAATATGGTAATTATATTATACTGAAAGGTATTGAATATTGCAAGGTACTAAACAATATTTTGAACAAGATATAATTTTTTTTAATGAATAGAAAGTGTGAAAATTATTAATAAGAAGTGAATAAATTAAATTTTCTGAAAATACATTGTATTTAATAAAGACAAATGTTATAATATATACAAGAAGCAGGGTAGTCCTTCTTCTTGTAGATTCTAACTCATAAAAAGTAGTAAGCTAGGTATATAGTATTCTTTAATGTAGTACAAGAAGGAATTATTTGTCTAATACATCTATATATTCATTACTTAATAGTGATATTAAGGCAGGGATGATAGATTGAGTTTAATCTGTTGTACAAGCAATCAGGGAGTATTGATGTATAGAGTAGAGTTAGTGCAAATAATAAAGTGTTTCATATTAAAATCAGTAGTACGAGTTTGTTAGTAAAAAAGTGTTGTAGTACCCTCGACGTGTAGCGTTTAGTCGGGAAACTTAAGAGGAAAGGGTGATGGAAATTCAAATAGAACCAAATAGTTTTTCTGATGAGTTAGGATCTGCTTAACCACCAATTAGTGTCATTTAGCTAATTGGTGGTTTTTGTTTGTATATTCTGGAGACTATAAGCAAGCACTAGCTTCTAAAAGACACATATCTTCTAATTTCAGCTTGGTCATTTCTTCATAATAATTAATAGTTTTTTCTTCTGCTTCTGTAATTAAGCCATCAACAACTAAAACATTTTCTATATCGATCATTTTGAAATTCTTTGTATTTTGGTTATGAGCATCACAGACTTTAAGACCTAATGTTCTATCTTTTTTGTTTCCAGTTTTGATAATAAGTAATACATCTTGTTTTGCACTAGAAACATCCTTAAATTTATCAAAGTCTTCTTTTATAAGTAGTGATTTTATAACATCTTTTTGGAGGTCTCTATTAAGAATTATAATAGTATTTTTATGCGCAATTAGATAATCAGAGATAAAGTTAATCATTTCTTTCTTTGAATTGAATGATTGTGAACTAGCCATTCTAATTCCCCCTTCTAAAGCATATTGACTATTATTGTTGTATGCTAAATTTTTACTTGTTAAAATTATAGTATCATTATATACATATGTCAATATATATTTATGCGTTTTAAAGAATAAATATTCAAAACATTTTGCGCCAAAATATTAACTATGGATTGCTATAATATTACAAAAATTGAGATAAGTTAAATAGCGCGTCTTTTTATGTTAAAATATTAATATATTAATTAAGGAGCTGGTTATTTTGGATTTGATAGTAGCTTTTATTGTTACGTTTGTAATTTTAGTTATAAGTGTTTACAAAGGCATATTTCTTGGTTATCCATTAATGGCATCGCTGTCAATAATTTCTATTATGGCAGCTAAAAGAGGCTATGCATGGAAAGACATATTGAAGATGGTGTATCAAGGTGGGAAAAAGGCTTTTATAGTTATTCAGGTTTTTATATTAATAGGAGCAATTATATCCGTGTGGATGGCTTCAGGCACTGTCCCTGCAATAGTATATTATGGTGTAAAGTTAATAAAACCAGATGCTTTTGTACTATATGCCTTTTTGATTAGTTGCTTTGTATCTTTTTTGATTGGTACTTCTGTGGGAACCTCCGGAACTGTGGGCGTAGCGCTTATGGTTATTGCAAAAAGCGGTAATGTAAATATTACAGCTACAGCTGGAGCAATTATTGCTGGAGCTTATTTTGGAGATAGATGTTCACCAATGTCATCTAGTGCAAATCTTGTTTCTTATATAACAGAAACAAATATTTATGAAAACATAAAGAATATGATTAAAACATCTATAGTGCCCTTTGGTTTTTCAATTATATTCTATTATGTAATATCAAGAATATTTCCATTGCATAGTGCATCTAATGGTCTAAATATTGAAATATTAAGGACATATAATGTGAATTTAATCGTTTTGCTTCCAGCCTTGATAATTGTTATTTTTTCAGTTTTTAAGGTGAATGTTAAGATATCAATAATCACAAGTATAATAGTTGCTTTTTTATTGAGCGTTTTTATACAGCATCAAACTGTAGTAGATTGTATTAAGTTCACAATATTTGGATACAGCATGGATAAGGAAAATCCTCTTTATTCAATAATAAAAGGTGGAGGAATAATTTCAATGATAAAGACATGTGTAATTATATTTGTGGCCTCTGCCTTTGCGGGAATAATCGAAGGAACTAAGATGTTAAATAGTGTTGAAAAGTTAACACAAAGTGTTGACTCAAGATATGGTATCTTTAAAAATATGATTGTTGTCAGCATAATTACAGGAGCAGTGGGGTGTAGTCAAGCATTTGCAGTTATATTAACTCACATGTTAAATAGAAAAGCTTATGAGAAAAACAAAGTTAACAATAGCTATATGGCTGTAGATTTAGAGAATACAGCCATATTGATTGCGGCTTTAATTCCTTGGAATGTTGCAGTACTAGTACCGATGACAATTTTAGGTACAGGGGCTACTTCTATAGCGTATGCATTCTATATTTATTTTTTACCTATTTGGAATTTAGTTTTTTTAAAGTTTAATAAAAATAAAGCAGATTTTAAGGAAGATAAGATTTCAAATTTACCATATTCTTATTTAGATTAATATTAAATAAGTAAAAGAATGGAATGCTATGATTTCCATTCTTTCGCTGTGTTATAGGTTCCAAGATAATCTATTGATAAATAAAATTATTACCAATCTTCTGATTTGTTTTCAACTGCAAAATCAACTTGCTGTACTGTACCGACTTCACCATTTTCTTTCACGAAAATCCCTGCATTTCTAGCTTGAGCAAGCTCTTGATTTTTGTTGTCTTTCATTGAAAATTCGGCTGAAACGTTACCTAAATAAATTGCACCAATTCCTTTTGCACCTAATGCAACAAGCTGGTTATTTCCATTTTCATCTTTAGTCCAAATTCTCAATTTATTAAACACAGGATCATTTTCATCAATCCAGTTATTTTTATCAATATCATATTTAGCAAGATCTTCAAATCCATTACCGGATTCAGTGCCGAAGAGTTCTTTCCCATTGTTGATATTTCCATCTCCATTTAAATCAATGGCTAGGAAGCCGCTGCCTTGTTTTAAAGAAGAAATTTGATCCTCTTTTCCATCAGAGTCTAAATCAAAAGAAAATTTTGTAGAAGTAACTTGAGCTGCTGGTGCATCGTAATTAATTACAAGTGGATCAATAAGTGCATCACCAGCTTTTATAGAAAGATTATTTTCTGAATAGAAGCTTCGTGACATATTTAATTGAAGATCAAAATTAATCTCCTTCCCATCACTTGTCCTTATAGTTCCAGAAGAGTTAAAGGACACGGCTTCATTTTCATAAAATGCTTCATGCTGCTGGTATTGTAAACCCCAACCTAGAGAGTTATTTTGCACTAAATTTTCATGTGAATTAAAGGTTTTAGGATCGACTTGAGAAAGATTTATTTTTATTTCATCAGGAATTTGAAGGTTAACTTTTTTATGAAGTATTGAGCTAAGTAATCCTTCTATAAGTAAAATTTTTCTTTTATCATCATCTGAAAGATTAATTTTTATAGAAGAGTCTGAGTTGGAAATTTCTATTGATTCTGTCTTTTGAGTATTTTCTTCTATGGATAGTTCTCTAGATTTTTTCAAGAACTCAAGAGCTCCCGGTGATAGCTTAATTTCATCACCTTCTAAATTATTTGTTAAAGCTTTTAATTTAGAACTAATGTTTCTACCAGTATTGTTCCAAGCATTACCTGACTCTTGTTTGCTGTAAGTACTCATAAAGGAATGTTTACCAGATAATTGGATATTAGAGTTTTCAATTTTCATAATCTTTTACCTCCATACTTATGAAAATATATAAATTTAACTCTTATGCCTCACATATTTGGAAAATTAATTTCTATATGTAATAAATTACAGTATTTACTTATTCTAATTATCGAGTATAAATGTATTATCTAAATAAGAACTCTTATATTTTTATATTTAAGTAAATTGAAATAGCACATAATAAGGATATATAGCAGAGAGTAGCGAATTGCAAAATGAGGAGGTGCAGATGTGGCTGTTTCAATATATGCCATTTGTAAAGCAAGAGCAAATACTATTTTTAGAATTGGTTGCGAAGTTCCAAGGAAAGAGGGAAAACAGATATTAAAAGAAAATGTGTTTTCTACTTATGAGAAAACAGGTGGGATATTTCATTATCATTTTAGAATACAGGCTGAAAATTTATATATAAAAAATGAAAAAATTCATTTTTATAATAATAATGTAGAAGTTCAAGTTAATGTTAGATCTCATGAAGGCAGAAAAACTCCTAAATTAGAATATTTGTTTAAGGATAATATAAAGACAGAAAATAATAAAAGTTTTTCGTTAAAGAAGCTTTCAGAATTAGACTATGGGATTAAGGTGTTTGATTTAGAAGAAAGAGATAATACAATAGCACTAGATTATATAAAAAGTAATATATTTTATATGAATGAGTTTAAATCTGTACCTACTACAAGCGATTTAAATGAAGACCTGCACAAGTATATTCTTCAAGCCAAACATAAAAATGCTGATATTTATATATTTGGAGAGATATATTCAGTAGAACCTAAGGAAAGTGAAAACAGGCAAGAAAGAATTAGAATTATAAAAGAAAAAGGACCAAGGGGAATTCATGATATTCACATGAATCAAGGAAACTCTCGTAAAAAAGAATGGATTGAACGTAACGGAGAATATCGGGATGGAGGAGTTCTAATACATTTTAAGTTAAGCAAAGAAGATAGATGGGCAGGTATTTTTTTAAGATTCGAAGGCCAATACAAAATATAAAGAAGATCATACGACTTTAAGTATGGTCTTTTTAATTATTAGTGATAAAATTAGAATAGATAAAAACAAAGTATTAAATTCAGATTAAAAATTCCTATAGTCATTCATTAAAATTTATCGGTAATGCATAATTGTTTTTAGATTAAAATTCAAGCCTTTAGGGAACTTTATTATGGAGAGTGAGATTTATGAGAAATCATAAAATTTTGGTAATCGAGGATGAGGAAAGTATTGCTAGCTTTATTCAACTAGAGCTAAATCATGAGGGATATATTGTTGATACTGCTTTTGATGGAATTGAGAGCTTAAATAAATGTAAACAAAATATATATGATCTAATAGTCTTGGATATTATGCTTCCAGGAATAAATGGTATTGAAGTATGCAGAAGAATTAGAGATTTCTCTGACATACCAATTATTATGCTTACGGCAAAAGATGATATATCTGATAAGGTGATGGGACTTGATATGGGGGCAGATGACTATATGACTAAGCCTTTTATAATAGACGAGCTACTTGCCAGAATAAGAGCTAATTTAAGGCGAAAAAACGATTATAAGTTTAAGAATATACTGAGAGCGAGAGATTTAACTATGAATTTGGAAAAGCATGAAGTTATCAGAGATGGAAAGTATATAGAATTGAGAAAAAAAGAATATGATCTTTTGGAGTATCTTTTAAAGAATAAAGGAATTGTAATAAATAGAGATCAAATATTGGAAAATGTATGGGGATACGAATATTTTGGAGATGCAAATGTTGTAGATGTGAATATTAGATATTTACGTAGTAAAATAGATGATTATTTTGAGGACAAGCTTATTTATACTGTAAGAGGTGTTGGTTATACAATAAGGGAGAATAGTAATGAAGAATAAGATTTTAGTGGTAAAAAAAATATCATTAAAATTAACGTTAGTTTATGCATTTGTTTTTTCTTTAGTAATTATTACTCTTAATGGTTCTGTACTATATGGAGTCAGATACTTTCTTACCAAACAAGCAGTTAGACAAGTTAGTGATACAAGTAGGTATATTAGTACTAGAATAGAAGAGCTAGAGAGGAAAAACGTAAATTTAAAAAATGAAGACTTATTACAGGAAATAAATCCAAGAGAAGCTGTGTATGTTAAAATAACAGATAGTGAAGGTAAAATGATTAGCATATCACCTAGATGGAATAAAGATTTCTCGTTTCAAAATTCTTCGGAAAAAGTTCTGAAAATTGAAAAGCAAGAAAAACACTTAGTATATAAAAGTAATTCCATAAAGATAAATAATAAGCTCTTTGTTCTAACAGTTGTTAAGGATATGGAGTATGAGTATCACTTCTTAAAGCTTCTTTTGATTATGGTAGCCATATCTAATGTTTTAGGAATAATTATAGCAGTACTATCAGGAATGTTTGTAAGCAAAAAGATGTTAACACCTATAGATAAGATAACTAAAACTGCTCAGAGTGTCAGTATACAAGGACTAAATAAAAGAATAGAAGTTAATGCAGCAGATGACGAATTATCAAGATTGGCGAGAACCTTTAATGAGATGATTGAAAGACTTCAAAAGTCTTTTGAGAGTCAAAATAAGTTTGTGTCAGACGCTTCTCATGAACTTAGAACACCCATTTCTGTGATTCAAGGGTATATTAATTTATTAGATAGATGGGGAAAAGAAGATAAAGAAGTTCTACAAAAGGCTATAAATATTATAAAAAATGAGACTGCTAATATGACAAATCTTATTGAGAAATTGCTTTTTCTTGCACGGGGTGATAACAATTCGCTAAAATTGGAGAAAGAAATATTTGATTTAAATACTCTTATTGATGAAGTAGTTAAGGAAAGTAGTGTTATTGCACCTAAACTTAATATAGCAAGTGAAAGAAATGATAAAATAATTATTTATGCAGATTTTAGATTAATAAAACAAGCCTTAAGAGCCTTAGTTGATAACAGTATAAAATATACTCAAGAAGAAGGTGAAATAAAAATAAATTCCTATAGGAGACTAGGTGAGGCCGAAATTACTATTGAAGATAGTGGTATAGGAATATCAGAAGAAGAAATACCTAATTTATTTAATAGGTTTTATAGAGTTGATAAAGCTCGTTCAAAAAAAACTGGTGGAAGCGGATTAGGATTAGCTATTGTAAAACATATAATAGATAGACATTGTGGAAAAATATGTATTGAAAGTGATTTTGGAAAAGGAACAAAGGTAACTATAAATTTACCTGCTAAAGTATAGAGTTCAACCACGATCGGTACTTAACTTATTCTCCAGGAATTATAGATAATATTTAGAAGATATAAATATATTTTTAGATGACAATTGAAAGAGGACAGTGAAGGTGAGTTTTCCTCCTTCACTGTCCTCTAAAAAATATTTAACTTGTGTTATTTTTCAACCTACTTAAATTTTTTAGACGTTGGCTTTTTGTTTGGGGCGGAATTTTTACTTTTATTAGCAAATTGTTTATGTTTACCAGAATCCGTTATTATACCCCTAGAAATTTCTTTTGGTTCTATGCTTATGCCAAAGTATTTTTCGTATTTTTTTATTAAAGATTTTTCTCTATCCGTTATAATTGAAATGGCAGTTCCGTATTCTCCAGCTCTACCAGTTCTTCCAACTCTGTGAAGATACTCTTTTGAATCTTCGGGTAAATCTAAGTTGAATATATGAGTTACTCCTTTAATATCTAAACCTCTAGCAGCTAGGTCAGAGGCTATGAGAAGTTGAATTTTACCAGTTCTAAAATATTCTAAAGCTTTTTTTCGTTCTTCTTTTTCAGCATTGCCATATATTGCATGTGCTTTAATGTGATGATACTTAAGTTTTATACTGGTAAGTTCCGTTTCTTCACTCCTATTTATAAAGACAATAGCTCTTTCGGGTTTTATAGAAGCTATAAGTTTCCTTAATAATTCAATTTTGTCTCTTTGTTCTGTAACAAAATAAATGTGGTGTATATTTGGATTAACAATTATTTTATCTTCAATCCTCACGATTTCTGGTTCTTTCATTAGACTTTTTGCTTTTTCCAAAGCTTCGTCATTTATGGTTGCTGAAAATACTAATAGCTGTCTGTCTCTTAGAGTGGTCTTGATAACATCCTTTACTAAAGGTAAGGTATTTTGATTTAATAACCTATCGCCTTCATCAATAACAATAGTTTTAATAGTATGAGCACTAATTTTTTTCATTTTAATTAACTCAAGAATTCTTCCAGTAGATCCAACAATTATATGAGGTTTCTCTTTTAATTTTTCAATTTGTCTTTTTATATTAACTTCTCCTATTATAGCAGCAGAGTTCACTGGAATATCAGAATTGTTAGATAACATTTTTATAACATTGTTTATTTGCATAACTAGCTCATGAGTTGGGGCTAAAATAATAACTTGCATTTCTTTTTTAGTAACATCTATCTTTTGAAATATAGGTAATAAATAGGCAAAGGTTTTACCAGTTCCTGTTTGAGACTCTCCGATTACATCTTTATTTAGTAAAATAGCAGGAATTACTTTTTCCTGAATGCTAGTAGGTTCCGTTATGCCTTCATTTTTTAGTGCTTCTATTAAATTTGAATTTAGATTTAATTTATCAAAAGGGGTCATACTGTTTTCTCCTTTAAGATTTAATTTTGGTTAAAACTTCTATAAAATTTTATACTTACTGTTCTTATTTGTCAAATAAATTAAAAAAATAAAATAAAATTTAAGCAACTAATGGTTTTAAAGTTCATTTTATATATTCTGTTCTAAAATGATATAACATTCATATAGTATAAGTGAATTAATTAAAAGGAGCTGTATTATGTTATCTAACAGTGAATTTGTTAGGCAGTCATTAGAACTAAATTTGTTTTTTATGAGAATAGCTAAAGAACATGCTATCTTTTTAAAATCAGGACTTATGCAAAAAAATAATAACATTGCATTTCAGGCAGAAATGTTGAAAAATGAGTTTAGTCAGTTGCTAGTGGAGGCTATTCGACTTTCTGAAGGAATTATTAGTCCGGAAGTAGCGAGTTCTGGAGAATTAATTACAGATTTAACACTTGATTCGGAGAGACAAGCCCAGTATTATACTGGAATCTCAATAGATAGTAAAATAACAGTGATGGAGGCAAATTTAATAGGAAGTGATAGAGGCAGACAATTCGCTTTGTTTGACATTGTAAGGCATGTAACTGAATTAAATCATAGAGCAATGGCTGCAACAAACAGGATAATTTCATTTAAGAGCTCACTACTTAGAGATGTTTTATCATGTGGAGTATTTTCATTTAATTATCCTTTACTTATAGATCATGTACTTAGGGAGGCACATTTTTATTTAAGAGCTTTAACTGTGCTACAAAATCGTCATGAACTTGATTTAACTAGGGAAGCGGTAAATCAAGAGTTGTTTTGGAACAAAATTATGGCTGAGCATGCTAAATTTATTAGAGGGCTTCTTGACCCTACAGAGGTTAACTTATTTAATACTGCTAATAATTTTGGTATGAAATTTGATGAACTAACTGTTGAAGCTCAAAAATTAGCAGCCGACACTGGTTTATTACCTTCAACAACACAAAAGACTCTTGAAGCTGTTAAGGGAATTAGGGACTTTAAGAGACAAGGAACGGAAGGTTTAGTTCAGTGTAAAATAAGAGCTATAGTGTATGCGTTACTTGGCGATCATGTTGTTAGAGAAGCAAACCACTATATTAGATTGCTTAAAACTTTCAAGAGAACGTCTAGTGTATAAGAAACAAAAAAAGTCAAGCTGAGAGAATATTTTAATTATACTCTCAGCTTTTGAAATGATTAAAAGAACATCTGTAGTTACTAATTCATTTCGTTAAACAACTTTTCAAAATAATCTACATGAGCCTTTTCTTCAGCTATTAATTTATGTAATACGTCTTTAACTTCACCGTTTGCAATTCCAGCATACATCTTTGTATAAACTTCAACTGTAAGCTTTTCGGATTTTATAGCATAAGCTATAGCGGATTTTAAATCTTTAAAAGCATCTTCAGGTTGTCCTTTTTTATCGAATACTTTATCTTCAATAAGAGCTTTTAAATAGGCAGTTACTTCAGAATCAAAAAGATATTCATAACTTTCATCTTTTTTACTTGACAAGTCATCATATAACTTAGAAAATTGCTCTTTGTGAATAAACTCTTGACCTGCTGCAGCTAATAAAAAGTCTTTTATTTTTCCAGTTGTATATTTAGCACCATTGGTATAAAACTCTCTTCCTTCCTCTTCCATTAGTATGGCGATTTTTAGTATCTCTAAACCATTAAAAGTATTTGATGTCATAATATTTCACCCCTCCATATGATATAAAAGTTGGAATTTTTTGAATGTTTATATACATATAAATAGGATATCATATAAACTTTAAAAATTACAAGATTAATTTATAATTTTTTAAATATAAAATTTAACTTTTGTCTTTATATTAAATATTTGAATAATATTAAAAAGATAACAAGGAAAATGAAAGAATAAATTTAAACTTTATCAATAAAAGCAGCCCTATATTAGGCTGCTTTAAAATATGAATATTATTGTTCTAGACATTCTGCTAGACATTCTTCAATAACATCTTCTGTTATTATAAATATTTCTTTTAATTTCATTTAAATACCTCCTAATATTTCCATAGAAATGCCACAACAAATACTATAATTAGGTAAGTATTTTTAGTACAAAAATCCAATAAAATTTTCTAAAATTAGGGATTAAATCAAAATATGGAAATCAAAGACATTTAGAATTGATAACTAAAATATTCGCTAGTTTTCTAATTTTATATAACTCTAATATTCGAAATAAATGTGATTTTATAAATTGTACAGTGTAACTATTCTATAATTTAGTCTGTTTTACTACAACTTTATAAGTATAAATGATTTTTTAAAAAAACGCAAGTTTTTTTAATTTCTTTCATGTGAAATCATTTCACTTATGATGTTTAAATAAGATTGAGTTACATCGGGGAATACTGTCAATAAAGTATCTACGATATAATCAATATTATTATCATCTATTTTCTTTGCTTTATTGTCCCCATCTAGAATTATGCCATCACTACTTAAATTATTATATATGGTATCTACAATAGGTGCTTGAATAACGTAATTATTTTCTATACACTTATCCGAAAAATATAAAGAGTCATCAATAACTAAAAATTCACCATAAACATATTCCTTTTGAAGATTATCAAAATCGTGTTGTGTATGCTCAACATGTTTAATATCAAGTCTGTACTCATCTTCTTTTCTTGTTAAAACAGATCTAACTTCTAATTCAAGTAGTCTACTTTTCATATGTTCAGAGAAATTCTCTCCGAATTCATTGATAAACATTTTCATAGAGATTGTTTTTTTCATTTTATAATTTTTTTTCACTGTATAGTCTCCTTTTTAAAAAGCTTTGGGCTTAGCATTGAATAAAAAGCCACCTTGAAAAAGGTGGCGGAAATTTCGCTATTTATATATTAAAATTTTAATATACACAGAAAGCTAAACTTATAATTTTACAACATTAGTTGCTTGAGGTCCTCTAGGTCCTTTTTCAACTTCAAATTGAACTGACTCACCTTCTTCAAGGCTTTTTCTAGCTTCATTTCCTTGGATTGCTGAGAAGTGAACAAAAACATCCTTTTCACCTTCAACTTCAATAAATCCAAAGCCTTTTTCTGAGTTAAACCATTTTACTGTTCCTGTTTTCATTAATATCCTCCTAATGATAAAACACTTTAGATTAATACACTATATTTTATAATAATCATGTTTTATCAACAATTATTTATTATATCATAATTTTACCCAAAAATCAAAAAAATATTACAATTTTGTATTTTGGATAAATCGTAATATTCTTTGAGCGCCAAAATATTAGTACATTATCTTATGCATTCAATTTAGAAAAAAGGACACTCTATTAGTATGGTACCTCTAGGAGGAAAATGTATGGATAGAATTATTACAAATAGGCAGATTTCACTCATGGTATATTGCATAACTGTTGGATATGGAATTATTGATTTGCCAAGTGATGCAGCGGAGGGGTCTGGGACAGGTGCATGGTTTTCACTTCTAACCTTAGCTATTATATTTGTTGGGATTATATGTTTAATAACTTACCTTCAATATATCTTTGAAGGCAGAACTCTTTATGAATATGGACAGGTGATATTAGGTAAATTCACTGCACATATAATTGTAAGTATATATATAATATATTTTTTTATAAACTTTTCAATGATAGGAAGATTATATACTTCGTCGATAGGAATAATATTTCTCGTTAATACGCCTACTTTAGCTATAATTATTTTATTTTATATAGTTGTATTATATGCTTTGATAAAAGGAATTAATACTATATCAAGATTATGTGAATTATATGGAATTTTAAATATAGTTGGATTTCTATTTATTAATTTATTTTTTATTATGAAAGGTAAATTCGTGCATATACAGCCATTATTTGTATCACAAGATCTAAGTATTTACTTCAAGGGGATATTTAAAAATGTTTTTGCTTTTCTAGGATTAGAAATACTTTTTACCATACCATTCAATAAGAAAGATAATGAAAAAGTATTAAGGTATACAACCTTTATAATGATTGTTATAGGTATTTTGTATATTTCTATAGTAGAATCAACAATATCAGTAACCGGAGTAGATATAATAGTAAATTATGAGTTGTCTTTATTTAATGTTATAAGAGCTGTTGATACGTATTATCTTGAATTTCTAAGAAGATTCGATGGGATTTTTATGATTTATTGGTCGATGAATATAGTCTGTGCTGTATGTTTATGGGGATATGGGGTAGTTACATTTACAAGTAAAATAGCTAAAAATATAAATTATAAATATATTACAGTTGCTACAACAATTGTGGCAGTTATAGTAGGGTTAATTCCTAAAACAAAAAATCAAGCAGAAGAAATTATTAAATATAATTCTTATTTAGGAGTCATCTTAAATATAGTGGTAATAACTTCTTTACTTATAATTATAAGGGTGAAAAAAGATGTTAAAAAGATATAATAAAATACTAATTATAATGGTATTACCATTGTTGTTAACAAGCTGCTGGGATTATAGAGATGTTAATAGAAGGAGTATCAATCTAGCTGTAGGTGTTGATGATGTAGATGGAGAATTAGAGTTTACAGGCGAAATTGCAAAACTTACGCCTACAAGCTCACAAAGCAAGAGCATGGTTCAAATAACCGATGTATATAAATATAGATCTAAAGGAGAATATTTTGAAGGATCAAGAAATGATTATGACAGTAAGCTTACTTTTCCAGGTTTTTTGGGAGCAATAAGAGTTATTATGTTTAGCAAAAATTACGCTGAGAAAAGTATAGAATCATATATAAATAGATCTTACTTTACTGTTGGTCTAAGAAGTTCTTCACTTACAGCTGTATGTAAAGAATCAACAAATGAATTGTTTTCGAGTAGAATTCAAAATGATATATCTATAGGTTATGCAATAGAAGATACAGTAAGACAATTAGACCAGGTCGGATTGACAGTATATAAAACAGTACAGGAAATTCAATCAGACATTGCTCTCGGCAATATAGGATATGTACTTCCTTATGTGACAAGAGAAAACAATTCTACCATTAAGTATTTGGGATTTGCAGTAATGAAAGATTCGAAATTAATTAGTATTATAGATTATAAGCATAGCAAAGGATTTCTATATTTGATGGCTAAAAAAACAACTTTAGAACGTGCTGTTCCTCATCCACAAAATGAAAAAAATTTAGTTTCGTTAAGACCTGTTCTTATAAAAAGAACCATAAATACGAAATTTGAGGATAATAAAATAAATATATATATAAATTTAAATTTAGAAACGCAACTACAGTATGAGTATAATATAGAACCGTTAAATAGAAATGATATGAAAAAATTGGAAGATGAACTTTCAAAAATAACAAAAGAAGATGTGATGTATGCAATAAATCGTTCGCAAAATGAAATGAAATGTGATGTGTTTGGATTTGCTAGATACTTTAGGGCTGAACATCCAGTGGAATATAAAAAGATAAATTGGAAAGAGGAATATCCAAAGGCAAACATACATGTTAATGTAAAAACTACAATAAAAAATACGAGTGTATTAAATCCGAATGGAAAGAAACCAGACTAAAGGAAGGGTAAAATGATTGAGCAAGGCAATTATACTAAAAAAGTTGAGGAGCTAACAAAGAATATAACAGGATTAATTGCAAAAAAATTAGTTGTAAAAAATAAAGAGATTTATATATTGTATATTCCACAGATAACAAATAGAGAGGGGCTATCCGAGAATATCATAAAGCCTCTATTGCAATATAATGGGGATCAGATATTGACAGCGGAATTAATAATAAATTCAGTTATTTATATAGATGATGTTTTTTCCGAAGAAGATGAAAGCAAAATAGTAAATTATATTGTAGCAGGAAAGTCAATTGTTTTTATATCTGGAGATAGTAAATATTTAGTGGCAAATACTTTGAAGATAGAAAAAAGAAATATTGAATCGCCAGAGATTGAATCAGGAATTAGGTCACCTAAGGATGCCTTTAATGAGAATCTAGATTCGAATTTATCACTAATACGTTATAGAATTAAAGATCCTTCCTTAAAAGTAGATTACTATATAGTCGGAAGAAGAACTAAAACGCCTGTAGCTGTAATTTATTTGAAGGATGTTGCAAATCCAGTCTATGTTGAAGAAATTAAAAAAAGATTATCACAAATAGATATTGATGGTGTTTTAGAGTCGGGATATATACAAAAATTTATATCTGATAAAAATGGCTTGATGTTTCCGCAAATAGGAATTAGTGAAAGATCCGATACAGCTTGTGCTAATATATTAGAAGGAAAGGTATGTATAATAGTAGAAGGAAGTAATTTATCATTAATAGCACCTAAAAGCTTTATTGAATTCTTTGATGCAGGTGATGATCATTATGATAACCACTATGCAGGAATACTTTTTAAAATTTTAAGGTTTTTATCTTTGCTTGTAGCATTAACTTTATCAGCTCTATATGTTACAGTAGTAGCTTTCCACCCTGATATTCTTCCATCGCAATACATTTTAGCCATTGCAGCCTCTAGAGTGGGAGTACCTATAAATGCAGTCATAGAGGCTATACTAATGGAAGGAATGCTAGAACTATTAAGAGAAGCAAATCTAAGACTTCCCAAACAGATAGGAACGTCTATAAGTATAGTTGGAACCATTGTTATTGGTCAAGCAGCGGTTTTTGCAGGTGTTGTTAGTCCGCTTATGGTAATAATTGTAGCATTGTCATCTATGGCATCTTTTGCTGTTACAGATTATACATTAATTAGTCCTATAAGAATATTAAAGTTTCTTATGATTATTCTTTCTGGAGTTTACGGAATATTTGGATTTATAATGGGGCTAACTATAGTGGTGATAAAAGTGACATCAATCGAAAGCTTTGGAATACCATATACCGTACCCGTAGCACCTTTTAATTTTAAAGATTTAAAAGATCTCATTACAAGTAATCCATTAAAAGATAATGATAGACCAAAGTTTTTAAATTTAAAGAATAAAAAGAGAAAGTAAATTATGAAGTCCTAATCAAGAAAAATTTTCAAAGAAAAAAATAGTTAAGGTAGAACTGAATTTACAGCTCTACCTTCTTGTTTAAAGATTAGGATAAGAAGCTTTACTATTAGTTGTAGACCAGGCTCTGCCTTCTACAAACCTTGATATCATCATGGCGCATACTGTATTTCCAGTAGAATTCAATAAAGTTGCAGGAGCGTCTATAATTGTACTTATAACAGCTATTATAGGCAAAACTTCTGGAGAAAAACCATAGACACTTATAATAAGCATTTCCCCGATCATTCCTCCACCAGGAATTGCCCCCATAACAGCTCCTACCAAAAATGATATAGCTATTATGCCAAGTATAGCGGTAATACTATGCATATCTTTGTCAAATAGTCCGATAAGGAATACAATTTTCATAACACCTCCAAATACGGAGCCGTCTTTATGTGTATTTGCGCCTACCGGAATTACAGTTTCCGCAATGTCCTTTGGTACACCCATCTTTTTTGTATATTCAAGATTAGTAGGTATACATGCAGCACTTGAACAGGTTGCAAGGGCTGTTACTGATGGAACTATAGCATTTTTCCAAAAAATTTTTACAACATCTTTTCCACCAGATATAAATGCATATAGGGTGAAGAAGCCAAAGTAATATATTACAGATAGAATTAGGTATAAAATAAATACTCTCATATATCCCTTTAGTATTTGTGTCCCAAGTTGACCTATCATTGATGCAAAGTAACAGCAAAGTCCTATAGGTGCATAGTACATTATGATGCTGACAAACTTCATCATTACATTTGTACCAGATTCTAAAAATTCAACAATGGCTTTTCCTTTCTCTCCAACCATAGCTGTTGATATACCGAATAATACTGAAAAAACTATAAGTTGAAGCATACTCTTTCTGGAGAAAAGGTTTGAAAAATCAGATACAGTAATTGTGTTAACTAATTGTTGTAATATTCCAGGATATTCAGTTGCTTTAGCATCATTAGATGATTTAGCTATAATACTTTGTATTGCAGCAGGATCAACTCCTTTAGTAGGATTTACAATTATAGCTCCAATTAGACCAACAACAGCAGCAACGATTGCTGTTAATGTAAATACAAGGAACATACTCCACATAATCTTTCCAAGTCTCTTCATGCCACTCATATTTGCAATGGCAGAGGAAACACTAAAAAATACTAAGGGAACTATAATCATAAACATCAAATTTATAAATAAAGTTCCTAATGGTTCGAGGATAGAAGCTTTTGTTCCTAGAGTTATTCCTAAAAATCCGCCTAAAACTATAGAACTTAAAAGAAGAATAGAAGATTTATAAGAGTTGAAAAATGACTTCATTAAAAATTCCCCCTTAAATGTTGATTATACATTTATATATACTTTACTATATTATATATGAAATTTTTGCATAGTTTATGGCTAGAACTGCTTAATATATTGCAAAAAATGCTGTAAAAATATAATGATTTGATTAATTGAAAAAATTTTTGTAGTATACTATTACTTGGACTAGTAAGTAAGGAGATAAAATTATATAGATGCTCAAAACAAAAAGTTTTTATAGTGCCGAAGCTTGGAAACATATCCCAGAGTGTAAAACAATTTTCGGCTGTGCGTATCTACAAAAAAGTATATTAAGAAAATTAACTATGGGAGGAAAGTGTGCTAGATGAAAAAAATAAAGCGAATTCTTACAGTTGTAATTTGTGTAAATATAGCATCTCAGCTTTATTTTAATTTTTTAATTCAAGGATTTACTATAGCTTTTTCAGTTGTTGTATTTTCCATATTTCTTTATAACTATGTTGAACTAAACCCAATAAAAATTGCGATAATAACAGGAATAACTACATCATCTTATAAATTTCTATGGTTTTATTCTAGTAATTCAAATTTTACTAAGATTTTTGAAAGGGTTACACCGGAAGTAATATTTTTTGCTATCTATGGAATTATATTTTATTTTTTATATTATAGAGATAGAAAAAGAGATTTAACAAAGTTTACAATCTCCATATTTTTCTGTGATTTTGTTTCAAACATTATTGAACTATGTATTAGAACTAAAATGGTTGGAATAGATGGCAATATGATTAGAGACCTTCTAATAGTAGCCTGTGCAAGAGCTTCAGTGACCTTGATTATATTAATTGCAATGAAGTACTATAGATTGTTTCTTATAAAAGAAGAGCACGAAGAACGTTATAGAAGACTCATATTAGTAACTTCGCTTTTCAAAAGTGAAATATATTTTATGAATAAAAATGCTGCAGAAATAGAAGATGTAATGAGAAAATCCTTTTCAGTTTATGAAATTGTTTCAAAGAAACATTATCCTGATGAACTGAAAAATCTTACTCTTGATATTGCTAAAGATGTTCATGAGATTAAAAAGGATTATATTAGAGTTATGAGAGGACTTGAAGAGATATCTAATGATAAAATAGATGTTGAACAAATGAAAATAAAAGATATGGTAAATATTTTAGAATTAGATACAAAAGATTATATAGTTACTAAAAATTTAAATATTGAACTTGATTTTAAATATGAATGCGATTTTTATGTTTCTGAGCATTTTTACCTTATGTCAATTATAAGAAATTTAGTTTTTAATAGTATAGAGGCAATAGATAGCAAAAAAAGAGGAGTGGTCAAGTTAAGAATCAGGGAAATTGGAACAGAATATGTCTTTTCTGTATCGGATAATGGTACAGGAATAAGTAAGAGCAATTTAGATTTTATATTTAATCCTGGATTTTCTACTAAGTATGATAAAGAAACGGGCAGTATATGCAGAGGAATAGGTCTTACTTTAGTAAAGGATTTGGTTCAAGATATTTTTAAAGGAAGTATATCTGTGCAATCTATAGAAAATAAAAACACAGTTTTTACAGTGAAAGTACCAGTAGATTTATTTAGGGGGTAACAGCATGCGATATTATATTATTGACGATGATGTTAATATTGTTAAGATATTGGCTAATTTGATTGAAGAAAACGGGTCGGGTGAAGTAGTCGGCAGTTCAAATGATGGAGAAACAGCTCTTAGAGAAATACTGCTTTGCAATCCGGACATTGTTTTAGTTGACCTGCTTCTGCCTAAATTGGATGGAAATAGTTTGGTGAGGGAAGTAAAGCTCTTGAAGCCTAAGATTAAATTTATAATGATTTCTCAAGTATCAGACGCAAGATTGGTAGGAGATTCTTATAATTCTGGAATTGAGTTCTTTATAAGCAAACCTATTAATAAAATCGAGGTAGAGAAGGTTACGAGTAAAGTTGCTGAAAAAATTGAAATAGAAAATATGCTTGATAATATAAAGAAAGTATTCAAAGATGTTAACCCTGAAAAAAAATCAGAGAACAATAATATAAAAGTAATTAAGCATGTTTTAAGTAAGTTTGGCATGCTGGGTGAAAAGGGAACAAATGATATTATAAAAATCTGTATGTATCTATTAGAAACAAAAAAATCTTTTGATGAATGTAATTTTAATGATTTATGCAGCATTATTGGAGATAGTCCTAAAACGGTGCAGCAGAGAATGAGAAGAGCAATTAAGATTGGACTCACTAATCTCGCATATATAGGAGTAGAAGACTACTACAACGAGAGTTTTCAGGATTATTCTAAAGGAATGTTTGATTTTGCAAGTGTTAAAACTGAGATGGACTATATTAAAGGAAAGAATAAAACAGGTGGAAAGGTAATAATAAGCAAGTTTTTTGAAGGATTATTGTTACAGTGTGAAGACTATTAAATAATGAAAATAATTAGTTATCAAATTTCGTGTAATTGAGAGTACGATTATAAGATTATATATAAGTTACCATTAAACGAAATGCTTTTAAAATTGAGAATTTTAAAAGCATTTCGTTTTTTGTGTGAAGAATTATGAAGAATAGTGAAGCATTTTGTAGTTGAACTATTATAATCAATTACATTAATTATATTTTATTAGGAGGCTTTGTAATATGAAATCGTTTTTTAGAAAAAAAGACGTAAATTCTATCTTGGATAGTAACAAGAGTAATTCTGCTGAACGATCCTTAGGTGCATTTGATGTAACATTAATGAGCATAGGTGCAACAATTGGAACTGGAGTAATGGTTTTGACAGGAGTTGTTGCAGCTAGAGATGCTGGACCAGCTGTTATTTTATCCTTTATCGGTTCTGCAATTGCATGTGTACTTGTAGCTTTATGTTATGCAGAATTTGCATCCTCAATTCCAACCTCAGGTAGTGCATATGCATATATTTATGCATCTTTAGGTGAGATAGTTGCTCACTTAGTTGGATGGTCGCTTTTTATAGGATATACAGTATGTACAGCAACGGTTGCAGGCGGATGGTCGGCTTATTTCAACAGTTTATTAAAGGAATGTGGAATTCACTTACCCCATGTGTTTACAAACATTCCAAGTCAAGGTGGACTAGTTAATCTTCCAGCGATTTTGGTAGTATTATTTATCACCTTTCTTCTTTCACGAGGAACGAAGGAAAGTAAAAAAATAAATAATCTTATGGTATTTGTAAAGCTTGGGGTTATAGTTCTATTCATAGCTGTAGGCGCTTTTTATATTAAACCTCAAAATTGGCATCCATTTATGCCATTTGGCAGTAAAGGAGTATTTGCTGGTGCGGCTTCCGTATTTTTGGCGTATGCAGGCTTTGACGCAGTTTCAACTTCTGCTGAAGAAGTGAAAAATCCACAGAAAAACCTACCAATAGGAATTGTAGCATCTATGATAGGCTGTACACTTATTTATATTGTGGTTTGTTTAGTATTAACTGGTGTTACGCATTATACGAAATTAAATGTTGGTGATGCTATGGCGTATGCACTAAGCTCAGTAGGACAAGGATGGGCAGCTTCTATACTTTCAGTTGGCGCAGTTATTGGAATTTTAGCAGTTGTTCTTGCTTATGTATATGGTTCATCTCGTATATTGTTTTCAATGAGTCGTGATGGGTTACTTCCCAAAGCTTATTCGAAGGTAAATAAGAAAACAAATGTACCCGTACTTTCAACTTGGTTAGTTGGTTGCTTAGCAGCTTTACTTGCAGGAGTTGTGGATTTAAAACAATTAGCAGATCTTGCAAATATGGTTCTTTTAGCAACATTTTCTCTTGTAGCATTATCAGTAATTGTACTAAGAAAGACCCATCCCAAATTGGAAAGAGGATTTAAGGTACCTTTAGTGCCAGTAGTACCTTTAATGGCAATAGCGTGTTGTGTATTCTTGATGTGCAGTTTATCAAAAGCAACATGATTGTACTTTGGTGGATGGACTATCCTTGGCGTAATAGTCTATTTTACGTATTCACACAAGCGCAGCTCATTGCAGAATAATAATATGTCCAAAAATCAATTAGAAAAAAAGATTGCTTAAACAACTTTATATTTTGGCTACCATACATAATAATCTTAACTAAAAGTAATGAATTATGGAAAACTAAAGAGTAAGTATGATAAAATAAAAGGAATATCATTTTACGTTAGGAGAGATATTATGGGAAGTCACTATGGTAATTTACAAAAAATAAGAAATGGGAAGAGAAAATTTTCAATAACTCCACACATTCCTGGAGGATTTATAACTCCAGAGAATCTTGAAAAAATAGCTAAAGTAACAAAAAAGTACAGTGGAGTCCTAAAAATAACTTCCGGACAAAGAATTATGATAACAAATTTGGAGGAAAGTGATTTACCAGCTATATGGGAAGAGTTGGGTATGGAGCCTGCTGTGAAAAAACAGAATTCTGTGAAAAATGTAGAGATGTGTCCTGCTGGATTTTGCAAGAGGTCTAAATATAACACTATAGGAACAGGGGTGAAGCTATCCCAAAAATATCAGTGGATGGATATGCCTTGTAGAACAAAAATAGGAGTTGCAGGATGTCGAAACGCTTGTGGAAGTGTATATAGTAAAGATGTTGGAGTTATAGCGGATATACCGGGCTTTATAGTAACTGCTGGTGGTTCTGCAGGCTATAATCCTAGAATGTCAGATATTATAGCTATAAATTTGAACGAAGAACAGGCTTTAAAGCTAATAGATTGCATTTTTGACTATTATAAAGAAGGTGCAGAGGATGGAGAAAAACTAGGCTTCTTTATAGATAGAATAGGCTCCGAAGAATTCAAAAATGAGGTTTTGAAAAGAGCTGATTTACTATAATTTAGAATTAAAAAAATATTTACTAATTATTAATATTAGTGTATAATGTTTAGTATAAGTGAATAACTGAGGTAGAGGTGCAAGATTTAAAAGTAGGGCTGCAGAGGTAAGCGCAATGAAGCAGCTTAAAAGGAAATTTTGCCGAAGCGTACAGTTGATGCTTTGATACTGTATAGCTGGGGTTGCATAGAATATATGCAAAACTGTCACAAGATAAATTTGTGGTGAGCTATCATTCGTTGTGGACTAATATATGTATTTGTAAATGTTGATTTAAATGCATGTTAGATGCCCTGAGTGTGTGCTCGGGGCATTTTTTACGTTTCCAATCTTAGTTAATTCACTTATCGGAATAATATAGAGCCGGTAAGGAGGAGAAATTATGCAAAATGCACAAGAAGAAAGCGTTGAAACTTCTCATGAATTAAAGAGAAGTTTACAAGCAAGACACTTAAACATGATTGCAATGGGAGGTGCCATTGGAACTGGTATATTCTTAGCTCTTGGAGCTACAATTAATCAGGCAGGTCCAGGTGGAGCTTTAGTTGCTTATGGTTGTATAGGTGTTATGGTTTATTTTTTAATGACAAGCTTAGGCGAAATGGCAACTTTTATGCCTGATTCAGGTTCTTTTGGAATTTATGCATCAAAATTTGTTGATCCAGCTTTTGGATTTGCAATGGGATGGAACTATTGGTACAATTGGGCAATTACTGTTGCAGCGGAAATGGTTGCAGGTGCGCTGCTTATGAAATATTGGTTTCCAGGTGTGCCAGCGATTACATGGAGTGTTCTATTCCTTGTATTAATAGTTGGACTTAATCTTTTATCAGCAAGAGCTTATGGTGAAGCAGAGTATTGGTTTGCAAGCATTAAGGTTATTACCGTTATTATATTTTTATTAGTAGGTGTTGCAACAATAGTTGGAATAATAGGTGGACACACAATAGGATTCAAAAACTTTACAGTTGGAGAGGCACCTTTTGTTGGCGGAGCTAAATCAATATTTATGGTATTTTTAATTGCTGGTTTTTCATTTCAAGGAACAGAGCTTGTTGGTATAGCTGCTGGAGAAAGTGAGAATCCAGAGAAAACTATACCAAAAGCAATTAATACGATATTTTGGAGAATATTAATATTCTATTTAGGAACTATATTTGTTGTAGGCGCATTAATACCTTATACAGAAGCTGGCGTTGATACAAGTCCTTTCACAATGGTGTTCCAGAAGGCAGGTATAGCAGCAGCGGCATCCTTAATGAATGCAGTTATTTTAACTTCCGTATTATCAGCAGGAAATTCAGGAATGTATGCTTCAAGTAGAATGTTGTACGCAATGGCTAAGGATGGAAAAGCACCAGCATTTCTTGGCAAGCTAAACTCAAGAGGAGTCCCAACAAATGCATTGATGATTACTACAATAGTAGCATCTCTTTGTTTCTTAACAGGACTTTATGCAGAAAAAACTGTTTACGTATGGCTTGTGGCAGCTTCAGGACTTGCAGGCTTTGTAGCTTGGCTTGGTATAGCATTATGCCATTATCGTTTCCGTAAGGCTTATGTTGCACAGGGACGTGATTTAGGAAAATTGAAATACGTTGCAAAGTTATTCCCACTAGGACCAATCATAGCATTAGTATTATGTACAGTTGTTACTTTGGGACAGGGACTTAGCTATTTTGAAGCAGATAAAATAGATTGGAATGGAGTAATTTCTTCATACATTGGATTACCACTATTTTTAGCACTATGGTTTGGATATAAGAGCAAACATAATACAAAAGTTATTAACTTAATGGATGTTGATTTTGATACAAAAACTGAAAAATAATTAAATTAAAAAGAGCCATTTTTTAGAGATGGCTCTTTTAATTTATGTTTGTTTAGTATAATCAGTGTAATCTTGTTTAAACCATTTAATTGATATACTGCTTTTTCCTGTTTCATCTTTAGAGTTTATTTGAAGTTCATTATTATCTATCTTAGTCTTATTTAATAGCAATATCGTATTTTTAGGATCATCACAGTAAAAAGTAATTCCTCTTACATTATCGATGTTAGGTACATACTTACCAAATATAGGATCGTTTATACTGGTTATATTTATATAAGTTAAATCGTCAGCAGTTACTTTGTTATACATTAAATATTTGTGAGCATTAGCATAGTTTAATAATCTTGAGGTTTTTGTAACAACTATTTTTCCGTCATTTTCATACTGTTTTAATAATCTTAAAGATTTTATATTATCATCAGAGTACAAGTCCTCAGCATCAACACCTAGATGTTGTCCAACTATGGAATATTGCTTATTTGCTACAATAGAATCTAAATTACTTTGTGAAAGTTGTTTATGAAGATACTTAGGAACCCAAGTCCAATCAATTTTTCCATTTACTAAATCGTTAGTATATCTGTAAAAGCCCCATACTTTAGCTCCATCTCTTAAAGAAATCTCATAGAGTGGATAGTCATGGCCGAAATTATTATCGTTTAAAGAATTCCATACGTATTTAATACCATTAGGAATAGTTAAATCTGTATGATAATAATATGATTTAGGGTTGTCTCCCTGTTGATAATTCATAAAACTAGAGGTACCATAGGCTCCAAAGTTCTGTCTATTTGATTTGTTGCCATGGTTTATCCATACTACAGGTTTAATATTATCTGATTTCAATGTTTGCCAAGCGTTGGAGGCTAAATCTCTCTTGAAAGAAGTACCTTTCTCGTTTTTGGTAGAAAAATCACCAAAAGAATGGAGACAATCTATCCAGCCAGATTTATAAAAATGGACTATTTCATTGGAGTTATGCTTCTCGGATTTACTTATTCCTTTGAAGTAAGTCATAATGCTATCAACTCCATTGCCATATTTGTCAACTTTGTATTTTACGTTATCAGCCATATACATCCACATGGAATCACCAACATCTAGACCTATACCTTCGCCAGCATCAGTTTTTTCTTTAGTATTTAAAAATCTATGGTAATTTCTAAACTCTTCTAAAGTGGTATCATCTATATCTGAGCATATGGCAAGCATAGCACTATATGGATAAGGAAACTTTCTTAAATCTGTGTTTTGTGAGTCATAGGTTTCAGCATTAGAGTTAAGTACGCCTTCTGGTATAGCATCTGTGGTTTGAAGTTTTTTCTTTATATGAGGCTTTTCAATATCTGTATTTGCTGTAACTTTAGCGGTAGTTTTAACACTATTAAGCTGCAAGTACTTTGATAATCCAAATCCAACAATTAAAAGAAATAGTAAAATAAATAGAGGTTTTAATTTTTTCATACTAAATACATTCCTTTATATAAATTTGTTAGAGAATACACTTTGACATTATACCATATTTTCCAACAAAGTTAAAATGATGAAAAAATCAAAAAATTAGGATAAAGGTAAAACCTACACTAGGACTGCAATAAAGTGCTTCATTACTTTCTACATTGACCTTCGCCGTATATAATGTATTTTATGCTAGTTAACTGTTCCAGACCCATAGGGCCTCTAGCGTGAAGTTTCTGTGTACTAATTCCAATTTCTCCTCCAAAACCAAATTGACCGCCATCAGTGAATCTGGTAGATGCATTTACATATACCGCTGCAGCGTCAACTTCTTGTAAAAATCTCTGGGAGTTTTTGTAATTGTTAGTTATTATAGCTTCTGAATGCTTAGTACCATATTTATATATATGATCCATTGCTTCATCTATAGAAGCTACTATTTTTACAGCTATAATTAAATCACCGTATTCAGTTTTCCAATCTTCTTCAGTCGCCTTGCTAATATTGCTTACGTATTTTTCAGTTTCGCTACAGCCTCTTATTTCTACTCCATATGTTTTTAAAGCATCTGAAACCTTTGGCAAAAATATTTCAGCAGCATTTTTGTGAACTAGCAAAGTTTCCATAGCATTACAAACTGCAGGTCTTTGGGTTTTTGCATTTATAACTATTTTTTCTGCCATATCAAAATCTGCATATTCATCTACGTAAACGTGGCAGTTTCCAACTCCAGTTTGAATTACTGGCACAGTTGAGTTTTTTACTACACTTTGTATAAGACCTGAGCCACCACGAGGTATTAGAACATCTATATACTCGTTAAGCTTCATCATAGTATTGGTAGCTTCTCTGTCAGCAGTTTCGATAAGCTGTATACTTCCCTCAGGAAGTCCTGAACTAACTGCAGCTCTGGTTATAATATCTGCAATAGTTATATTAGAGTTTAATGCTTCTTTTCCGCCCTTTAAAATTACAGCGTTGCCAGATTTTATACATAAGGCAGCAGAATCTACAGTAACATTAGGCCTAGCTTCATATATAATTCCAATTACACCAAGAGGTACTCTTACCTGGCCAATTTGAAGGTTATCTGCATTTCTCCACATCTTTGTAACTTCACCTATAGGATCTGATAATGAAGCAATACTTTTAAGGCCTTCAGCCATATCTTCTATTCTTTTAACATTTAAAGCAAGTCTATCTAAAAGAGCTTTAGACATACCATTATTTCTACCGTTTACTAGATCTTTTTCATTTTCTGATAATATAAGAGCTTTATTTGATATTAAAGCCTCGCTCATAGCGATGAGTGCTTTGTTTTTAACTTCTGTACTTATATAAGCAAGCTCACGAGAAGCCTTCTTTGCATTTTGTCCCTTTGTTATCATATAATCATAAATATTCACTTTGTACCACCTCATTTTTAAAATATAGCCATATTATTGCAATGTACTATTTCATCATAGTTCTTATATCCTAGAATACCTTCAATTTCATCCGTCTTGAGAGATTTTATTTGTTCAATTTCAGAAGAATCATAGTTAGTAATCCCCCTGCCTATTTCTACACCATCACTAGTTATAATGGATACGATTTGACCATGGTTAAAGAAGCCTTCAACAGATACTATACCAGAAGGCAAAAGGCTTTTATGCTCATTTACTAAAGCCTTGTAAGCACCATTATCTACTACCAATTTACCCTTTATATCTGTATTAAAGGTAAGCCAGTGCTTTCGTAGATGCATAGGAGATTCATCCGGTACGAAGAAGGTACCAACCCTTTCGAGATTCACAACATCATTAATTATGCCTTCATTAGCACCATTTACTATAACCATTGAAACACCAGCAGAGGTAGCAATTTTTGCAGCACTTATTTTTGTAGCCATTCCTCCAGTACCTAAAGAGGTTCCGGCACCTCCAGCACTTCTTTCAACCTCTTCTGTAATTCTCTCTACTTCATGTATAAGTTTAGCTTGAGGATTAGTTCTAGGGTCACTATCGTAAAGTCCTTCAATATCTGAAAGTAAAATTAATAAATCAGCTTCAACTAGAGAAGCTACAATAGCAGATAAAGTATCATTATCACCGAATTTTATTTCATCAACTACAATAGCATCATTTTCGTTAACTATTGTAATTACTCCTTTTTCAAATAATGAAAAGAAAGTATTTCTTGCATTTAGAAACCTAGTTCTATTAGAAACATCCTCTCTAGTTATAAGAATTTGTGCCGCTATTTTTCCGTATTCAGAAAACATTTTTTCGTACATGTGTAATAGGATTCCTTGTCCGATAGCCGCCGCCGCCTGTTTTTCTGGAATAGTTGCTGGCTTATTTTTAAGTCCTAATTTACCTATACCTGCAGCGATAGCACCAGAAGAAACTAGAACTATTTCTATTCCCTGATTATGCAAATCTGAAATTTGCCTTACAAGTTTTTCAATACGACTAAGATTTAGAAAGCCACTTGAATGTGTGAGTGTAGATGAGCCAATCTTTACAACAACTCTTTTTACATTTTTTAAATATTTACTTCTAATGTCCATATGATCTATGTTATTCTTATAGGGTTACATGGATAAAGTTTAGCTTATTTTATAAGATAAATGCGGCTACTTTAAAGTTACCTCATATAGAAATAACATAAGCCCCCTTTCTATGTATAAATATAATAAAAAAAACGAATTTTAAAAAAGTATATCACAAAAGGTAAAAAGCATTCAAGTCTAAAGAAATATATATTTATGAATATACTAAGATGAGAGCAGTGATGAGGGGATTTGGAAACAACATAATAAATTTAATTAAAAACATTGAAAGACTTGAGGATAAAGTTTAGATAGATTGTTTTTTTATTAACTTATCTTTTTGTATAATATGATCAAGAATCCAGCTAAAGATAAATGAAAGAATATCTTCAATATATTTTTGCTGATCTTCGTCTATTTTGTCTAAATTTAGGTTATCAATTTTTTTTATAAAACCATCATGTTCTTTTTTTTGAATGATATATTCTGGAGAATTAGTTTTTAACATGTAGTCTTCTTCGCATTTAAAATGATACTTAGTATATTGACGTAAATCATCAATTATTAGAATAATTTTATTATACTTATCTAAATATAGGTCATTTTTTAAAAGTTCATAAGCGTTATTACCAATCTCAAAAAGATGTTTGTGTTGAGAATCAATTAAGTCCACTCCTATCTCAAAATCATTTTTCCATTTTAGCATTTTACCTACCTCCCAATTTTATTTCGTGGTTATAATCTGTTATTGACTTTAATTATAATAACTGGATACTATAATATAAAAAATATAGTTATTATAATTACTATATTATTTATTATTTGAAAATTTTGCAACTAAAAATTTCGTATATAATTAGATTTTATGTAAGAAATGAGGTTAACAGTGAGTTAAATGTAGAGTTTTGTAGAAATGAACATATGGAAAAGGATAAGAAGTTACTAAAACCTTCTTAAGATAAATTATAGGGGATTAAATATTTATATGAACAAAATTAGACACTTAACTTATGCTCCGGGAGATATTTACATCCTTTCAGCACGATAAATACTTT
>NZ_JAEEGC010000015.1 GCF_019207025.1 Clostridium thailandense
ATTGTCTGTTGCATCTATAGACATCCACGGCCGACAGTTAACTTATGCTCCGGGATATATTTACATTCTTCCAGCACGATAAATACTTTTGACAAGTCTAAAGTATTTAAATGTGTCTTCCAGAATGTAAATATATCCCTGCGTATAAGTTAAGTGTCTGGTGTGATTATCTATATAGTGTAATAGCCCCATTTTATCATAAAAAATTCTTTATAATTAGATTTTAAATTTATTTACTTCCTCAAGCATTTCCTTCGTCATAGTACTAAGGGTTTGTGATGATGTAGCTATTTCTCCTGTAGAAGCGCTCATTTCCTCTGAAGATGCTGAAATTTCTTCTGAAGATGCTGAAACTTCAAGTGAAACCGAAGATACTCCATCTACTCTACTTAAAATAGTTTCCTTATCCTTTTCTATATTCTCAGCAGAGTTTTTAACTGTTTCAATTTTAGGAATTACTTCATTTACTGCTTCTATAATTTTCTTAAAGGATGCTACTGAATTGTCGATAATCTTAACTTGATTTATTAGCTCATTATCCATTTCAACAGAATCTTCAACTATAACATTAGTACTATTAGCTATTTCATTGATCAATCTGCTAATTTCTTCTGAGGATACTTGGGATTGCTCAGCAAGTTTTCTTATTTCATCTGCCACTACTGCAAATCCTTTTCCTGCTTCTCCCGCTCTAGCCGCTTCAATAGCAGCATTTAATGCTAATAGATTTGTTTGTTCTGCAATACTATTTATAATATCAGTGATTTCATTTATTTCCTTTACATCTTTTCCAAGACCAATGATCTTATTATTAAATTCCTTAAATGAGCTGCTTACCTTTGTTACTGATTGATTTAAGTTACCCATTTCTTTACTGCTATCTTTTGCCATCAAGTTAATTTCTCTGGAATTTGAGTCTATAACTTTTATTTCGTTAATTATTCCAGATAACTTATTACTAAATTCATTAAGAATATCTATTACATTTATTATATCCTCAGACTGAGAACTTGTCCCTTTGGCAATTTCATTTATTGCTTCTGTAACATTTTGTGAAGAGCTAGCTATTTCCTCTGCAACTGAGGATAAATTTTCTGATTGTTCATTAATATTTAAAGAATTTTCTTTTATTCGATTGATCATTCCCTTTAATGATTCCTGCATCACTTTCATCGATTTAGTCATCTCTCCAATCTCGTCCTTTAGCTGAAGGTATTTAGGAGAGACCTCCTCGCACAGATTTCCTTCTGCTAATAATCCAAGATGTTTTGAAGTTGATTTTATTCCTTTGGAGATATTATTAGCAATAATATAAATTATGACCATTCCAATTAACATGAACAATATAGAAAATACTATAGAGGAAATCTTTAAAGAACTTAATTGAGACAATACCTCACCTTTTATTACCACAATTGCCACAAACCATTCAGTTCCTTTAACTGGAGCATAGCCTACATATTTAACTGTTCCGTTAAATATATATTGGCCTATTCCCGTTTCTCCTGCTACCATTTTCTTTTCAATTTCAGCTAAATCATGTAAACTGGCGTCTTTTTTTGCATTTTCAATTGAATTATCCATTTTTAAAACAAAATCTTTATTAGGATGAGCAATGGTTGCCCCATCTTTTTTTATCATAAATGCATAACCTGTTTTTCCGACTTTAACCTGATTAGTTAATTCACTTAATTTATTACCATCGCTTGTTTCGATTAATACACCTACAACTTCATTGTTGTTTTTTATAGGAACTGCATAGAAAACTACAATAGATCCATCAAGCTTACTTGCCATTGGATCTGAAACACAACTTTTACCGGATATAGCTTCTTGAAAGTATTTTCTATCCTTAATATTAGCATCTGTCCCATCCATATTTTTAGCATTTCCGTCCCTATCTGCAATTCCCAGCTTAAGTCCACCAATTCTTTTATTTTCTTCAATAAGAATTGGTAACTTTTTTTCCCATGGATTGTTAGGGTCTTTTATCTCAGTTCTTGCTGAAATAGACTCTAATGTACTCAATTGTCCTTCGAGTTTCCCCTGAACGCTACTTGCTGTTTGCTCTGCTATTTTAGGAAGAGTTTCACTTAAATTTGATTCTAGTGCCTTTGTTGAATTAATAAACGACGCAAAACTTAAACCTATACATATGGCTCCTATTAATAAACCTAAAAAAACTATTAATTTCGATTTTAGACTTTTCATAACGTCCCCCATTTCTGATTGCAGTATTTTGTTATTATTTACATTTTTGATATTTTAAAAAAAATAATCAAAGATGTAATTGAAATATTTTAAAAGAATATTAAGTAAAAATTTATATTATAATAGGAGTGAGTATTTATTTACATTATAACCTTTTTATTGACACAATTCCAGTAATTTTTGTCTGTAAAAATTGAAACTAACAATTAACATTATTTTGATGAAAAATTAAAAATACGTTATAATTGAGTATATATTAAGTAGGACAAGATTTTATGAAAGTACTTTATTGATGTTAGCTATTAGTAAGATTTGGAGGCAATACTATTTATGTAACTCAGTTCTTTTACATTTATATAATTTGGAATAGAGGTAAGATTTAACATGAATAATACGAACAAAAATGTTAGTAATATTAATGAAATAATCAATAAAATAATAGATGAAATAGGTTTAAGTAGAGAACAGATTCTTAATATAGTTGATAATGTAAGAAGTGAACAAGAAAACTTAATATTTGAATTGTCGCAAGTTAGATGTGATATTGATAAGACAATTAAAGAAGTAGATATGCTAGAGAAAAAAGACAAGCTAATGAGAAGAATATTAGTAGATGTTTCTAAAAACTTTAGTATATATGATGAAAATAAGATTAAAGCTGCATATCAGGAAGCGTCAGATATTAGGGCGAAATTTATGACTAAGGTAAATGAAGAGAAGATGCTAAGGAAAAGAAGGTTGCAGCTAGAGATATCATTAAAAAAATCAATGGAAAACATAGAAAATGCGGAGAAAATAATTAATCGAATGGGAATTGCGTTGAATTATTTAGAAGGAAATATTCTTTCTATTTTAGAGGATGTGGACAAAAGGGCTGAAATGTTTATTGGTATAAAAGTATTAGAAGCCCAGGAAAATGAAAGAGAAAGAATAGCAAGGGATATTCATGATGGTCCAGCACAACATATGGCAAGTGCTATTATGAAAGTTGATATATGTAAAATGGTTATTCAGAAGAATTTAGACGAAGGGCTTAAGGATTTAGAAGAGTTAAAAGAAAACGTAAAATCAGCCTTAAAGGAAGTTAGAAACATTATTTTTGATTTAAGACCAATGTCTTTAGAAGAATTAGATTTGAATGAGGCTATTGAGCAAACTATAAGAAGCATTGTAAAAGAAACTAATATTGAGCTACAATTAAAATTAAAATCTATACGCTCAGAAATAGAGCCTATTATTCAAGTTGCTGTATATCGAATTATTCAAGAAGCTTTTAACAATATTAAGAAACATTCAAAGGCAAAATGTGCACAGGTTAAGCTGGATTTTGGAACAAAATATTTGACCCTTATTATATCTGATGATGGTATTGGGTTTAATGTAGAAGAAACTTTGAAAAAAGTAAGAGCACAGGGGGGATCCTATGGACTTATTGGAATATTTGATAGAGTGAATCAGCTACAAGGAAAAATTAAAATTAAGTCCTCACAGGAATCAGGAACAGTATATAATGTTGAACTTCCTGTTAATCGAGAGGTGTTTAAAGATGAAAAGAAAAATAATTAGAATATTAATTGCAGATGATCATGATCTCATTAGGCAGGGATTAAGAAGAATTATAAGTTTTGAAGAGGACTTGGATATTGTTGGCGAGTCTGAAAATGGAGAAGAAGTAGTTAATATGTTGAAGATTAGTAAACCAGATGTAGTTGTATTAGATTTCAATATGCCATGTATGAATGGGATTGAGGCTCTTCAAGTAATAAAGGAGCAAGAAAAAGGTATTAAAGTTATTATGCTCACAGTTGAAAATGATAGAAAGACTATTCATTCAGCTATAGATATCGGAGCAGATGGATATATACTTAAGGAATCTGCTGGAATAGAAATTGTAGATGCCATCAGAATGGTGTATAAAGGAGAGAAATATATTGATAAATCTTTGGTGTCTCTGCTTTTTTCAGATATAAAAGGTAAAAATAAAAATATTGTTAGTATTTTAAATAGCTTATCAAAAAGAGAAGTTCAAGTATTGGCCAATATTTCCAAAGGATTCAGCAATAAAGAAATTGGAGAAAAATTATATTTGTCAGAGAAAACAATAAAGAATTATGCAACAAGTTTATTTAAGAAAATTAATGCATGTGATCGAGTTCAGGCTACAATTTTTGCTATAAATAATAATATTGATGAGTATTATGAATCGAAATTTGAAAAATAGGGACTTTAGTCCCTATTTTTTATGACCTTTAGAATCTGTGATATTTTGCTATAAAAGTCTATAATTATAATATAAAAATTTTTACGACAAAAATATAATAAATCTTTGTGATTTCGATTTTAAATTCCAAAAATAAAGTTAGATAAATTTTTAGAAAGGAAAATATTTATTAAGAGGTGATTTTATGCTTACAGTTTTAGTAAAGCAATCAGAGATGGTATCAGATGTATTAGTGGCAGATACTTTTATAAAAAGATTTGTGAGGTATATGTTTCGTGAAGAACCGCATTATGAAGCTATTATAATTAAAAATTGTAGATGCATACATACTTTCTTTATGAATTTTCCTATTGATGTATTGTTTATTAATGAAGATATGGAGATAATTAAAAAAATTGAGAATTTACAACCAGGAAAAATTGTAATGCCAGTAAGGCACTCAAAGATGGTCATACAGGGGAAAGCTGGGATATTTAAGAACTTTGAGGTAGGCAGCAATATTGTCATTTGATGAAAAAAGGGCTGTCGCACTTAAGATAATCAAAGCAGAATAAGTTTACTTTCTGCCGTATTTACCTAAGTGCGGCAGCCCCTTTGAATTTCAAAGGCGGATAAACTATAGATATTAATGCTTTTTCCTATTGAAAATGATTTTATATAAGTAAAGAGAATTAATCGAGTGTCTTTCATTGACTGAATTGAGAAGTGAATAGGATAAAAAATTAATAAGGGGCTGTTTCATCAAGAAATATATATACATATATTGCTTTGTAAATCAATTATAAACGCGATATATTGTAATGTTTATTCTTAGTGAAACAGCCCTGTTGAGTTTTAACTAACTCTTCTTGAAACTTCCACAATCTGTACATTCAACAGTGTTTGCAGTTTGAGAATGTTTTACTACTTCAATTTTGTCTAAAGTACAATAGTTATCATCTTTACAATGAAAATTACATTCTGACACTGAACAACCTATGCTTGAATTATGCTTCATATTCATATCCTCCTTAGAAATTAATAGGTACATGATTATTTTGTACTTATTAACGGTGATTATACATCTATAATTTAACATATCAATTAAATTTAAGCTGGTACATAAGGAAAATATATTTTTCAAATACATTCAATATATTACAAATAAGCACCATTATCAGGACGATATAATAATTTACAAGGAACGATACAGCGAAAGATTCAATTTTGAGAGTTGGATGAAGATATTATAGATGATGGACATTTTTATCTAAAAATCTTTTAAATTAGGATTAAAAAAGGTATAATTTAATTATTCGGAAATTTTAGAAATGAATAAAACTAATATAGGTTAATATCAGATAAGAGGTGATACCTTTAAAAAATATTTCTGTTATTGAGAAATATGAAGAAAATGATAAAGAGGAGGAGAGCAAATGGAAACTTTAGAATTAAAAAGGAATTTTTATTGGGTTGGAGTACAGGATGCCAATTTAAGAGTATTTGATATTGTTATGCAAACAGAATTTGGGACTTCATATAATTCCTATCTGCTTAAAACAAGTGAAAATACAATTTTATTTGAAACGGTAAAAGTGAAATTTTTTGATGAATATATAAAATCTCTAAATAAATTAGTTGATATTAAGGATATTGATTATATTGTAGTGAATCATACAGAGCCAGACCATGCAGGAAGCATAGAAAAACTTATTGAAATGAATCCAGGTATAAAGATTATTGGTTCTCAAGGTGCAGTACAGTTTTTAAAGAATATAGTAAACCGTGATTTTTACAGTGTTATAGTAAAAGAAAATCAAACTTTATCTCTTGGAGATAAGACCCTAAGGTTTATGATATTACCTAATCTACATTGGCCAGATACTATGTATACATATATTCAAGAAGATAATATATTAGTTACTTGTGATTCTTTTGGTTCACATTATAGTTCAGATGACGTTATACTAAGTAAGGTTAAAGATAACGAAGGGTATTTAAGAGCTACTAAATATTATTTTGATTGTATTATTGGACCTTTTAAAAATCCATTTATGGTTAATGCTTTAAAACGAATCGAAAATTTACAATTAGATATGATATGTACAGGCCATGGTCCTGTATTAGATTGTAGGATAGATGAAATCATAGGACTTTATAAAAATTGGTGTACTGTAGTTAATCCAAATCCAAAAAAGACAGTAATTATACCTTATGTTAGTGCTTATGGATATACAAAGGAATTGGCAGATAAAATAGCTGAAGGCATAAAAGATAGTGGAGATATAGATGTAAGAGCTTATGATATGGTGGAAGCGGATAAAGAAAAGGTTGCTCTTGAACTAGGATTTGCTGATGGTATTTTATTTGGTACACCTACTATTGTTGGAGAAGCGCTAGAACCAATTTGGGATTTGACTATAAAAATGTTTGCCAAAACTCATGGGGGGAAATTTGCTAGTGCTTTTGGAAGCTACGGATGGAGTGGAGAAGGTGTTCCGCATATTATAGAAAGATTGAAGCAACTCAAAATGAAGGTTATTGACGATGGATTCTGTGTTAAATTTAAGCCAAGTAATGCTGAGTTAACAGAAGCTTATGATTATGGCTACAATTTCGGTTGTGTACTTCAAAATAAGGAAAATCCAAAGAAAAACTCTGCTAAAAGAACGTTGGTTAAGTGTTTAGTATGTGGAGAAATATTTGATTCTACCCTCGAAATTTGTCCGGTTTGTGGTGTAGGAAAAGAAAACTTTATTCCTGTTGAAGTGAGCGATACAGATTATAAAAACAATACAAATGAGACTTTTGTAATTCTTGGAAATGGTGCAGCAGGAATAAGTGCAGCAACAGCTATAAGAGAAAGAAATGATAGTTGTACCATAATTTTAGTCTCAAATGAAGAGGTATTAGGATATAATCGTCCAATGTTAACAAAATCTATGATAGCTAAATTTGATGCAACGCAAATTGCAGTTCATGACGAAGCTTGGTATAAAGAAAATAATATAAAAAATATTTTGGGTAAGAAAATATTAAAGATTAATGTTAAAGAAAAAGAAATTATTTTTGATGATGGAGATATAATCAAATATGATAAATGCATATATGCGTTAGGGGCTGAAAGTTTTATTCCACCAATTAAAGGTAAAGAAAAGAGAGAAATTGTTGCGGTTAGACGTATTTCTGATGTTGATAAAATTAGAGAACTTTTATCTAAAACAAAAAAGGCAGTTGTAATTGGTGGTGGTGTACTTGGTCTTGAGGCAGCTTGGGAATTGTCAAAATTAAAATGCAAAGTTACTGTATTGGAAATGGCTGACAAGCTAATGGGACGTCAATTAGATTATGAAGGCGGAAAGTTTCTTGAAAAATTAGTTAAAGAAACGGGAATTGAAGTAAGGCTGGGTGTAAAAATTGATGAAATAGAAGGCGAAAACTCAGTTACAGGAGTAAGAATTAATGGAGAAGAAGTTATTGAAGCGGATTTAGTTATAATATCTTGTGGTATTTCTCCTAATTCTAAAATAGCACAAGAGGCTGGAATCAATACTAATAGAGCTATTATTGTAAATGAAAAAATGGAAACCAATGTTTCAGATATTTTTGCATGTGGAGATTGTGCAGAATATAATGGAATAAATTATGGAATTTGGCCACAAGCTTTAGAAATGGGAAAAGTAGCAGGTGCTAATGCAGCCGGAGAAAAGTTATCCTATGAGACTGTAGATGCAGCTTTAACCTTTAATGGAGCAAATACTTCATTGTATGCTATTGGAGATAATGGAAAAAATCCTAATGCTCAATATAAAACAGTAGAATTTAAAGATTCGGCAAAAAAGACGTATACAAAATATTATTTTTCAAATAATCGTTTATGCGGTGCTATTCTAATTGGAGATACAAGTTCTTTAGCTAAAGTAACACAAAATGTTAAAGAAAATAAGTTGTTTAAAGATATGTTTTAAAAATTATTATTAAATACCAATTCATAGTGTTAGATTTTGTTAAAAATGGGCAAATATTTTAATAGTATACTTTTAAAAATAGTTATAGGAATAATTACAGTTATATAGATGTTCACGACCGACACTTAACTTATGCTCCAGGATATATTGGCATTTTTTTAGAACAATAACTACTTTTGACAAGTTTAAAGCTCAGTATTTTGAAAATCTAAGAACGACTTATAAACTCGTACCTAAGACATATAAATGATCCTAAGATTTTTTAAAATACTTCGCTAAGACTTATAACAAAAGTATTTAAATGTGTCTTCCAGAATGTCAATATATCCTTGCGTACAAGTTTACTTTCGGCCGTGGGTATCTATAACAGCAACTTTGAACTAATGTTATTATCAGAACTATAACAAAAGCCCATATCTCAAATTACACTATAAAATTTCTGGTATGAAGTTCAAGCATTTATTTTTAGTTGAGAAAATGTTTGAAAATAAGTCCAGTTATAGAATTGGACCGAAAACTATATTGTGATATAGCAAATAAGCATTTTGCTAGGGGGAGTTATATGAAATTAATTTGTAAGTGCGGTAATGTAGAAGATATAAAAACAGATAAGCCAATTGAAGGATATGAATTTAAAAGTTGTGATGACGGAACCTTAATATTGATATGTAAAAACTGTAGTGAAGTAGTATTTATAAGTATTAAAAAATAGTTAAGGAAGCTCTAAGGGTATAGTCTTAGAGCTTTCTTATTTTATTAATAGTTTTTATATAAAAAGTGAAATTTAATTTTTTCGGAGTAAAATCTTTAGAAATTCTATTATAATAATATTGAAATTTATGTATAATGACTTCGTATAAATAAATGTATTTATTAATTGTAAAAATTGAAAAATATAGTGCAAATTTTCGGAATACATTGTTTATTTTGAAAATTTATGCTATATTGAATTTACCAATACACATTCAGATCACATTTCTGCAGCATCAGTACTTAAAGATGCTACTGATTATGAGTACATAATGCATGTTAATGCGCCAACAAAATGTGTGAGCATACGTGTCAATGATGGAGATATATTAATATACTTTTTTATTATGTGAAATGCTAAACTTCTTATTTAGATTAAAATTAAGGAGGGATTTTTATGAGAGCTATTGATTTTAATAATATTCAAGAGGTGGTTAACTATACTAAATCAAGTATAGAAAAAGGATTTGTCATATGTACAACTGTTGAAAATGTAAAGGAATTATCAACAGTTGTTTTACAAAATGTTGTGCTATGTTCTACAGCTGGAGAATATACCACTAAAGGTTATAAAAATGGAGCAATAACAGGCTTTGAATATGACCTAAATGATGGTGAGGTTGTTGAAATACTATATCCACCTATCAAAAGTATAGACAAGTTAAAAGATGCTTATAAAAAAGTAGAAAATAATAAAAATGCATTTGCACTTTTATTATGTGATGGGTTGACTGGAATGGAAGAAGGAATAATTACTACTTTTTATTTTATGCATGATAAGTTTAAAATAATTGGAGGCAGTGCTGGAGATAATTTGAAATTTAAAGAAACATTGATATATATTGGATCAAATAGAGTTCATAGTGTTGCAATATTTTTTGATTTAAAAAATAGAACTCATATAGTTAGAGAGAATATATATGTTCAGACTGGTACTAGGCTCTTAATAACCGAAGCGAATGTTATTAATAGAACTGTAAAGACATTTAATAATAGACCTGCCAGTACAGAGTATGCAAGAGTATTAGGTATTGAGGAGTCTGAATTGCCAAAATTTTTTATAAATAATCCTTTGGGAAAAATATATGAATCAGACATTTATATTGCTTCTCCTATGAAAGTAAATGCAGATAAATCTATTACCTTTTATTGTCAGCTTGTATCTAATAGTTTTGTACAACTTTTGCAGGCAATAGATCCAGTGAAAGAGATTAAAAACACTTTAAATAATACTCCATTTAAGCCAAGCTTTACTTTTGTTATAAACTGTATTTTGAGAAGTTTAAAATTCCAGGATGAGAGACTTTGGCCAGCTATAGACAGAGAACTCATTAAATTTTGTAATAATACTTCAGGATTTATCAGCTATGGTGAACAATTTTATAAAAATCATGCAAATCAAACTATGGTAATGTTATTAGTTGAATAGAATCTAGGAGGTGTGGGAATAAATGTTGAAGTTATTTAATGAAAATGGAAAAACTAAGAAAGCTATAGAAGAAAATTTAATCTCTAAAAAAGAAAAAAGTACTGAAAAATGTTTTATATATTTGAAGGAAATTATTGATTTAAGCAATCAAATTGAAAATAATGCTCAAAAGCTATTAAAGGAAGAAGGTAACATGACACACGGCCTAACAGAACTACTTGATGGTACAGAATACACAACAGAACAAACAGCGAAAGTAAATGAATATTTAAGTCTTTTGTCTCAAAATAGCGAGAAGACGAAAGAGCTTGTAGATGAAGTGATTTTAAGTTTAGATAGATCATTTACTGAGATAGAAAATACTAAAAATGATTTTTTAAATTTAGTAAAACAAATTTTTAATGTATCAGAAGTATTTAATGAGTTTTTTCAATTATTTACAGAAATGCAAACTCACTATAATAATATCGGAAGTTTTGCAAATGTTATTACAAATATTGCAAATCAAACAAATTTACTTTCATTAAATGCAGCTATTGAAGCCGCAAGGGTTGGTGAATCAGGTAAGGGGTTTACAGTAGTTGCAAATGAAATAAAAAAGCTTTCAATTGATGCACAAAAAAACACAAAGGATATTATGGAGTCTTTGAAAAAAATGACTAATACAATGAATTTGTTAAGCGATAAATCAAGTAAAGGATCTACAGTAATATCAACAACTAATGAACTTGTTAGAAACTCCGAAATGTTTTTAGATAAAATATTTAGTGCTGAAGCAGAAGTTCATAAGCATGTAGAAAAAGTAAAGGATTCTCAAAATCAAAATTTAGAAGGAATTAAAGAGATAAGTTCTACATTGACTAATCTTGTAAGCAAATCCCAAAAAGAAAATGAAAATCTTGAAGAGTTGATTTTTAGCATACAAAAAAAGGCTGATTGCTATATATATATATTGAATAATCTTAATCAAATTAGGCTTCTTCAAGAGGAATAAAATATTTATCCATAAGAAAAAGTTAAAGCAGAACATGGAGAAATATTTGAAATTTTATAATATATTTTAAAAGACATGTCAAAAATATAGACATGTCTTAAAGTTTTTTACGTAGTTTTTACTCTCTGGTATTTCTTATAGTAAACTCTTCAATAAGTTCTTGTAATTTTACTTCCTAAAACATTTTATTTACTAGTTTGCTATTTTTAGATGTCAAAAATAATATTATATTATTAATGATACAATTAAATTGAGACATAGACTGTTTTTGCAATAACATATAGCATTTGAATAAAATTTTAATGAATTAAATAAATTAATTATAAAGGATTTTAAATTTCAATGTAGAATATCATAATGAGGCAGTTAATATAGGAATTTAGTATATTTAAGAGGAAAATATCAAAAAATGGAGGGATGAAGAATGAGGGGATTTTCTAATTTAAGGATTAGCATTAAATTAATATTAGGTTTCATGTTAATTTCATTAATATTTGGAGTAGTCGGAATTTATTCGATTCATAATATGCAATCTATTAATAAATCAGATACTGAATTATATGAAAATATGACAGTACCTGCAGTCCAAATGGGAGAAATATCAACTGAATTTCAGAGTTTAAGAGTTGCTGTTAGGGATTTACTAGCGACACATTCACCTAATGAAATTGAAATACATATAAAAGAAATAGAACAAAGGAAAGCAAACATAGAAAAATTGTCTGATTCTTTTGAAAAAACTGTTTTATTAAATGAAATGAGGCAAGATTTTGAGGTTTTTAAGGTAGCAAAAGCTGATTATGTCTCAAAACTTGATAAAGTAATGGAACTTGCAAAAGCAAATAAAAGTGCAGAGGCTTATGCAATGATTAGTTCTGAGGGGGAAGTTGGTAAAGCATCAAAGGTTGAACAGGACGCTATTGAAAAAATACTTTCTACTAAGACTGTGGCTGCAAAAACAAAATCGGATACAAATACTTTAATGACAAATAGAACAATAGAAATAATGATAGCAGTTATTCTAGTTGGTATGATTTTGTCTGTATTAATAGGTTTATATATTTCAGGATTAATTGTTAAGCCTTTAAAAAAAGTAGCTTATATGCTTCAAGAAATGAGTAAGGGCCATCTTGGAGAAAGGTTAAACATAAAAACAAAAGATGAAATAGGTCAAATGGCTAAAACAATGGATTTATTTGCAGATGAACTTCAAAATAAAGTAGTTGGAATTATGGACAAGATATCCTTAGGTGATGTAAGTATGAATATAGAATTGAAGAATGAAAAAGATGAAATTACACCAGCCATGATAAGGATGATAGAAGCTATAAGATTATTAGTAGCAGATGTCAATATGTTATCAAAAGCTGCTATAGAAGGAAAGTTAAGTACAAGAGCTGATGCGTCAAAACATGATGGAGAATTTAGAAAGATAGTGAAAGGCGTAAATCATACTTTAGATTCAGTGATAGGGCCAATAAATGTAACTGCAGAATATGTAAATAGAATAAGCAAAGGTGATATACCGCCCAAAATAACAGACACATATCAAGGAGATTTTAATGAAACAAAGAATAACTTAAATAATTGTATAGATATAATGAATGGACTATTAAATGAAACAAATAAATTAATAAATGCGGCAAAAGATGGAGAACTTGACACAAGAGGAGATTCGAAAGCATTCTCTGGTGGATGGAAAGAATTAGTCAACGGAGTAAATGAATTAGTTGAAGCGGTTGTAACACCTATTAAAGAAGTTACTATAACTATGAACAAAATTTCTCAAGGAAACTTAGATGTACAGGTTAAAGAAGGTTATAAAGGTGAATTTGGCATATTGATGCAGGGAGTTAACAGCACTACCAGAGATTTAAGGTATGTTGTTGGAGAAATCTCTGAGGTCATAGGACATATTTCTAGTGGCAATCTAGATATTAACTATGTAAATGATTTTAAAGGCGATTTTAAAAATATTTCAAGTTCATTAAATACAATAGTAGATTCACTAAATGAGGTTCTAGGGGAGATAAACAATGCAGCAGAGCAGGTTTCCACAGGTTCAAATCAAGTAGCAGATGGAAGTCAGGCACTTTCACAAGGAGCTACTGAACAGGCAGCATCTATAGAAGAATTGACTTCTTCAGCAACTGAATTAGCGGCGCAAACTAAAGAAAATTCAGTCAATGCAAATAAGGCTAATGAACTTGCGCTTAAAGTTAAAGAAAATGCAGAAGAGGGAAATAGATATATGAGTGAAATGCTTAAAGCTATGGGAGAAATAAGTGAATCCTCTACTAATATTTCAAAAATAATAAAAGTAATAGATGAAATAGCTTTTCAAACTAATATACTTGCATTAAATGCTGCGGTCGAAGCGGCGAGAGCAGGGCAGCATGGAAAAGGATTTGCTGTGGTAGCAGAAGAAGTTAGAAACCTTGCAGAGAGAAGTTCAAATGCAGCCAAGGAAACAACAGCACTTATAGAAGGCTCTATAAAAAAATCAGAAAATGGAATGGATATTGCAAATGAAACAGCGAAAGCATTGTATGAAATAGTTGATGGTGTTTCAAAAGCAGCAACTATAGTATCAGAAATAGCTGCCGCATGTAATGAACAAGCGACAGGTATTTTACAGATGAATTTGGGAATTGAACAAGTGTCGAAAGTTGTACAAAATAATTCAGCTACTGCAGAAGAAAGTGCAGCGGCCAGTGAGGAATTGTCTGGGCAAGCAGAATTTCTTAAAGACATGGTAAATAAATTTAAACTTAAAAATAGAAATATAAGTTTATTAAAAGATCAAGTTAAATATTACACAAATAATAAATTTTATGGTAAAAAGAATGACAGGGCTTATAAAGAAACAGCAGCGACTTCAATTAAAACAAGGATAAATTTAAATGATATAGAATTTGATAAATACTAAATGTAATATAAAAAATATAATTACAAAAAATGTTAAACTAAAGGTGGTGGACGATGGTGAACAAGAATAAGATATTATCTATTGAGGGACATAGACCTCAATTTATGGCATTAGATTTCATTAAATATATAGGGCCAGGGCTAATAGTTACTGTTGGATTTATCGATCCTGGTAACTGGGCATCTAACCTTATGGCTGGATCAACTTATGGATATGAACTTTTATTCACTATTACACTTTCCACCATAATGCTTATTATATTACAACATAATGCAGCACATCTAGGAATAGCCACGGGATATTGTCTATCTGAGGCAGCATCAATTTATTTAAAACCATGCTTAAGCAGAAGTATTCTGATAACAGCAATACTTGCAGCTGCTTCAACTGCAATGGCAGAAATACTTGGTGCAGCAATAGCTCTTAATATGTTATTCAAAATACCAATAAAGCTTGGCAGTGTAATGACTTTAGTATTAATTATGTGGATGCTGTTTACTAATTCTTATAAAAAACTTGAAAAGTGGATAATTGGCTTTGTCTCCATTATAGGAATTTCCTTTATTATTGAACTTGCACTAGTTAACGTGCAGTGGGGGAAGGCTGTGGTGAGTTGGTTTATGCCAAGCTTTCCCAAAGGTTCTATGCCCATAATAATGAGTGTTATTGGTGCTGTGGTTATGCCACATAATTTATTTCTTCATTCGGAAATAATACAAAGTAGACAGTGGAATTTAAAGGATGAAGCAATAATTGAAAAGCAATTAAAATATGAATTTGCAGATACCTTATTTTCAATGATAATAGGATGGGCAATTAATAGTGCGATGGTATTGATTGCAGCAGCAACCTTTTTCTCTAATAAGATAACAGTAACAGATCTTAGCCAAGCAAAACAAATGCTAGAACCATTGCTTGGTAGATGGGCAGCAGTAATATTTGCAATTGCTTTGTTACTTGCCGGTGTTTCCTCTACAATAACTGCAGGGATGGCATCAGGAAGTATCTTTGCTGGTATATATAAAGAGCCCTACGATATAAATGACTCACACACCAGAATGGGAGTTGGAGTAACTCTAATTATTTCAATTTTAATTATATTTTTTATAACAGATCCCTTCAAAGGTCTGATTTATTCACAAATGTTTTTAAGCATACAATTACCTATTACAGTATTTCTGCAAATATATTTAACTTCATCTAAAGAGGTAATGGGTAAATACTCCAATAGTATGTTTTTAAAAATAGTTTTAGGAATAATTGCAGTTATAATAACCGCTTTAAATATAATGCTATTATTAAACGTATAACAAAAAGCCTATATCTTAAATTACACTGTAAAATTAAGATATAGGCCTTTTGTAAATAAACTATATTTTTTCTAACTTATTTACTTAACAAAATTGTTGAATTTACTAAACTTAGTTAACTGTATAAATTGGCTATTAAAGTTAAAGATTATATAGATACCTACACCAGAAAGTAAACTTATACGCAGGTAGATGTTATCGTGCTGAAGCTTGGTAACATCTACCAGAGCATAAGTTTACTTTCAACCATGGTTACCTGTATCATTTATAATCCTACCAATTTTTTGCTTCAACCTCAAAGTATGCCTTAGGATGTGAACATACAGGACATAGTTCAGGAGCCTCATCACCTGTATGAATATATCCACAGTTACGACATATCCAAGTTTTATTCTCATCTTTATTGAAAACTTTGCTTTCTTGAAGATTTTTCAAAAGTTCAAGATATCTTTCTTCGTGATGTTTTTCAATTTCAGCTACAAGAGTAAATAATCTAGCTATATCTGTAAATCCCTCTTGTTTAGCTTCTTCGGCAAATTCTTTGTACATTTCTGTCCATTCATAATGTTCGCCACCAGCAGCAGCTTTAAGATTTTCTTCAGTGTTTCCTATACCATTTAGAAGTTTAAACCAGATTTTTGCATGTTCTTTTTCATTATCTGCTGTTAATCTAAATATTTCACTTATCTGCTCATATCCTTCTTTTTTAGCAGTAGAAGAGAAATATGTATATTTATTTCTTGCTTGAGATTCTCCTGCAAATGCAGATAATAAATTTTTTTCGGTTTTGCTTCCTTTAAGTTCCATTTCAAACCCTCCAGTTTTAATATATTAATTTATAAATTTATTTTTATTTGATGCATTTATAGGAGGAGTGTGATTAAACAAAATTTTACATTAATTAAATCCTTAAATATTAATGCATTGGACTTTTTTATTGCCCATCTTTTGATGTATAAAATGGATTTTATCACACTCTTCTATAGGGTTGCACGGCCGAAAATTAACTTACACTCCGGCATATGTTTCCAAGCTTCAACACGATAAAAACTTTTTATCAATCTAAAGCTCAGTATTTTGAAAGTCTAAGAACCATTGATAAACTCGTACCTCAAACATATCAACAGTCCTAAGACTTTCTAAAATACTTCGTTAAGATTGATTAAAAAGTTTTTATATGTGCCTTCAGCTTTGGAAACATATCCCTGCGTATAAATTAATTTTCTGGTCTTAAACCCTATATAAAGAAGCACACTAGACACTTAACTAGGTATATATTGACATTCTGGAAGGTACATTTAAATACTTTAGACTTGTCAAAAGTATTTATGGTGCCGGAAGAATGCCAATATATTCTGGAGCATAAGTTAAGTGTCGGCTGTGGATGTCTATAGTGCGACAGACAAT
>NZ_JAEEGC010000150.1 GCF_019207025.1 Clostridium thailandense
CCCAGAAGGATTTGAAGGCTAAGGCTTTGAGGGGAATTTCATCTTAAAGATTACGATGTACGTAATACATTTTTAGGTTTATTTAGATATATGTTTTAAATTTGTATATGTAAATTAATAATATGCAAAATTAGCACCCTTTTATATTGGTATATAGCCAGTATAGGAGGGTGTTTTTGTGTTTATTGATGATGTTTTAAAGGAGTTCATATTTGACTGTGAAATAAGAAAAATTAGTGACAGAACTATAAAAAGCTATGGAAATAGTAACAAAAGATTTTTTAAATATATAAATAATGAATTTAAAATAACAGAATTAGAAGATATAACACACTTACACATAAAGCAGTATATGCAGTTCTTAATCAAAAGTGGGTTAACTGAATCTTATGTAAATAACATATTAAAATGTTTAAGAGCGTTCTTTGTGTATTGTGTTAAAGAAGAGTATCTAAGTAAAAGTCCATGCTTAAAAGTATCATGGCAAAGAGAACCTAAAAAACTTATTGAGACTTTTACAGATGAAGAAGTTGTTAATATGTTAAATGTTTATAGTTTCTTGAATTATATGAACGCAAGAAATAAAACTATTTTGGCATTTTTAATAGATACAGGAGCAAGGAATTACGAAACTTGCAGTGTTAGAAATTCAGATATTAGTGAAACTTATGTAACTATACGTGGCAAGGGAAACAAAGACAGGCATGTTTCAATAAGTCCTCAGTTAAAAAAATTTATGATTAAATATGAAAGAATTAAGGCGTTCTATTTTAAGGATAAAATTGTTAGGTGCAGTAACTATTTTCTATCGTATAGATGTAAACCGCTTACAGTAGAATCATTAGAACGTGTTGTAAAGATTGCAGGAGAACGTGCAGGAGTTAGAGAGGAAATTAGATGTTCCCCACACACATTTAGGCATTACTTCGCACAGTCACAGCTTAAAAATGGTTTGGATGTGTATAGTTTATCTCGGCTGCTTGGTCATGAAAATATTATGATTACAAAGCGATATTTACAATCAATCAATGATGAAGAAATTGTAAGCATGAGCATTAATACAAGCCCACTAATGGGGTTGAATGGTCTTAAATAGGCACTTATATGCTATATAAGATAAGGTGATAAATAAATGGTGTATAAATATGTCTAAGAATTAAATAGCGTTAGAATCGGTATATAAGAGATTAATGAATATGATTAAGTGAGGGGATATGAGTATGTCAAATGTATTAAAAGAAGCTGTATATGAAAAAATGATGGACATGGCAGATGATAAGGAATTAGTTGTTTATGAAAATTATGAAATAAGTGAAAGACATGGAACTGAAACATATGTTGTTATTATTGAAATTAGTAGCTATAGGTTTAGGATTTACCAAGGGATGCTACACAGCACAGGCAGAGTAAGCGTTAAGTATATGTCTGTAGACAGTGATATGTTTAAAGCTATGAGAGGTACATTGGATTTAAAAGTAAGTTAATCTAATAAAGATGTATATTGTTGTTTTAGTAACTTTTGTTAAGGGATATTGTTAAAAATTTAGATAATTATAAATAAATTGTTCTATGCTTTATAGCATAATGAACTACTTCAAAAAAAGAATAAAGATACCTATTGACATAGGTAACTAAAATTTAATACAAATAATAAATTCTTGTTAAAACTCAATCTAACAAAAATTTATACTTAACACATATAAATTCTAACAAAAAAAATTGGGTTTTGCAAGGTTTATTTCTTATGCCTTTTTTTAAGGGATGGGTTGGTTATGTATGCACTCTAGTAACCTAAAATATATAGAGTAAGTTTAGTGGGGCTGACGCATAAAATCCACTGGGACAAGTAGTATTACTGTTATTGTGCTATTTGCACCTCAAATGGATACATATAACCATTAAAAATATTATATGGGTGGTTAACTGGTACTAAAGTACAGGATTCTATATAATTTATACACAGTCAATTGTTGATAACTTGTTGATAAAGCTGTGAATAAAGTATTGTAGGGCAGTTTTTGCAATATTAAAATATGGAATACAATAGCAGTATACGGAAACTTCAACGACAACAGAAGCATAAAATTTTAAGTTTCCCCTAAGAAAGGGGAAACTATGTCCGTTGCTTAACTCCTCCAAAAGCATAAAATATTTAAAGCAAAAGTCAAGTGAAAATTCAAAAGTAATAGGGGTAGCGTATTATCCTTAAAATATTTTAAAGTATAAGAAAACTTAAATGGAGTGATGTTAATGAGTTTTTGAAATCCATAAAAGAGGAAACATAGAGATTCATTTAGAATTAAAATTACCATATAAAATATCAATTATAATCAAAAAAAGAAAATAGTCACTCTGACCAGTGACCATCTTCTAAAAACTTACCATTCAAGCCTTAAACCCCGCATTGGAAGGGTTTCTCTTTCTAATATTATATCACAAAAGTAAAATAAGTTTAAATATAATATTATCTTATTTGATTAAAATATGTTAGCGTATACTTTTGATTTAATACTTTATATACGAATAGATTGTCAAGTTCATTGATGTTAAATATTGAGAAATGACAAAGGCATATAGGCTCTAATTCAATCTATAAATAATATGATGATTTCATGAAAGTTAACATCCAATTTAAGGCAAGACGGGAAAGATTATATCGTCAACTAAAATCAACAAAAGGTGGCAAAGGTAGAGAGAAAAAGCTATCTAATATAAATCAATATAGAGAATTACAAAGCAATTATAATAGGACGTACAATCACTTTTTATCCAGTAATATAATAAAGTTTGCATTAGGTAATAAGGCTGGGCAAATTAATTTGGAATTATTGTCTATGCAAGAAGCAACTAAAGGAACTTTACTACAAAATTGGGCTTATTATCAACTTCAACAAATGATAGAGTATAAAGCAGAACGAGAAGGAATTGCAGTATGTTATATAGACCCATACCACACATCACAGACTTGTAGTAAATGTGGAAATTACGAAGATGGACAAAGAGAAACACAAGAAACTTTTATTTGTAAGAAGTGTGGATTTAAAGCTAATGCAGATTATAATGCAAGTAGAAATATTGCAATGAGCACAAAATATATATCTTCAAAAGAAGAAAGTGAATATTATAAAAACAGTTTGGATGATGATTCTGCAGTAAATCAAAAATTTTAAGAAATACCTCTAATAATAGTAAAATCAATAGTTTAAGGCAAATTACTTAAAAAAATAAAAAACACTACCATACATTTACTGCAAAAATAAGATTTAATTGAGTGTTAAACCTCTAATTTAGCTCAATTTTGAGATGGGGTTAAGATTAACTATATGGAATGTAAATGAAGAAACCATTAAAGATTTAGTAGATACTTTAGATAGGTTAAGATTAACTATATGGAATGTAAATATTAAAACAATCTTTCCATTTTCTTTAACGAATAATTGGTTAAGATTAACTATATGGAATGTAAATGTTACAGAAACTCCATTTATAGTAGGTATCCCACAATGGTTAAGATTAACTATATGGAATGTAAATAAACTTCCATACATCATAGAATTTGTTGTCGATATGGGTTAAGATTAACTATATGGAAATTAGTGTATTATACAAGATGAGAAAAATAATAAATAGTTAATTAAAAAATGTATATAGAACTGTAATCTAAGATTTTTATTAATAAAATAACCTTCTGTTTTAGCAGTAGAAAACAGGATAAAGGTTGGGGCGATTTAGCGTCCGAAGTTGGAGGTTTCCAAAGGTTTAGACCATAAGGAATTAAGCACTCCAAAAGGTTAACCCTCTTCACAGTATTCCGAGAGGCATTCCAGTATGCTCACGAGCATATGCTACTGTATAGTTATTATATTAGGATATATGTAATGATACATATATCTTTTTTATTTGCTGAAAAAAATAATATAAAATAAAGATGTAGATAGATTTGTTTTGGAAATTATTACAAAATAAAAAAGACTACCTAAAAGTAATCTTAAAATATGGTAATGTTATACATTTACCCATATATCGTTTTATGGTAAAATAGAATTTAATGTATAAATATAGTGAATTCTATTTGCCTAATATTATCATATCATTAGACAAATAGAAAGTCAAATATTAATTTTAAAAAATTAATAATAAAAAGGTTACTTTTTTAGAGTTATAAGGAGGTATGGCAATGTGAAATATTTTTATATCAAATATATGAGCATAAAAAGGAGAACGTTAAAATGAACTATATTGAAAAATTAAATAATCATAAAGAATATTTAAGAAATCTAATATTAGGAGATTTTAATAATCCTAGCAACATAAAATTATTTGATTTAGAGTGTGGACTAGGCAAAACTAAGACAGCAGTGGAAGTGGTAACTGAATTATATAAGATTAATCCAAATAAAAAAATTCTATTTGTTACAAGATTTGATGATACAGTAGAATCTGTGAAAAACAACTCTGATTTTTATAATCTTATACATTCCAAAATAAATATCATGGCGAAATCCAATATTGCTGTAGCAATAAATAAAACAACCAAATATGATTATATACCTAAGTATTTGGAAAAATTCAATGTTGTTGTGATAACACATGAAAAGTACAAGCAGATAAGCAAGTATCCAAAACAGGTAGAACTATTTCAAAAATATATGGATATATTGATTGTTGACGAGGAAATAAATATGGTAGAAGCAATTAAATATTCTAAGAAAAGAATGGATTGGTTTTCGACGGTCTTACCGAGATGGATGAGAGGTAGATATGAAAAAGTAATAAGGGACATAGATTTAGCTCTATCAGAACAAAAAGAAATGCTTTTTCTTACTTTCGACATCAATAAAAATAAAGAAATAAGGATACTAAAAGGTCAAATTAAAAATTTTATTAATGATGCATATTCTAGAACACAAGTTAAAAAAGATGAAAAAACAGGTAAAGATGTATCAATGGTCAAAAGAGATTTTATAGAAGAAGTAAATGAGATTTACCAAATTTATAATAATCAATGTATTATTATGAAAAATAAGATTTGCACATATGACAAAAGAATTAAATACTGGCTGTTGAAAAAGAACATATTGCTAGATGCCAATGGTGGTTTCAATTATATATATAGGATTTCTGATTTGTTTGATACAAGTACACCACAAAGTAAAATTATAAATCACTCTAACTGCAATTTGTATGTATACAATTGTAATACAACCAAATATGCAAAATCTAAATATAAAGATTTTTATGAGCATGTGCAGGAAGAGGTGGAATCTATTATAAAAGAAAACGATAAAGTGTTAGTCATAGGCAACAAATTAGATGAAAAAAATTTAAGATTTGATAATAAAAATATTGCAATGAACCACTTCGGCAACTTGAATGGGAAAAATGCTTGGAAAGATTTCAATAAGATATTTATAATACAAACGCCAAATATACCTGCGGAAGTGTATATACTAAAATACATGTATTACAGTCAAAAAATAATGAATAACAAATATACGCTTTATCAGCATCCAGAAAACGGTGTTATGAAATTCAAAAATGAAGAATTCGATAAGATAAGGGTATCATATATTTCCGCAGAACTATATCAAGCAATTAAAAGAATTCAGCGGAAAGTAAATGATGATGGATTAGCTGTAAAAGCAGATTATTACATCATCAATAATGACGAAGGCGTCGTTAATTTGCTTATAAAACAGCTGAAGGGGATAAACGTATATAATCTTGATTTTGATGTGCAAAGGCAAGAAAGAAAAGAATATGATAACTCTAATAGATTCAAAGATTCTTATGCAGATAAATTTATAAAATTACTAGATTCATTAGATAAAGGCGGTTATAAAAAAAATTGGTTAAGGGAGCAGATAGAATATGAAAGTAAAGCGCAATTTTCAAATAAGATATTAAATCATCCAGAAGTAAAAAAATACATGATTTATAAAAACATTATAAATAGAGGTCAAAGAATAATAATTGTTTAATGGGGCTGTAGTATTGAACAATAACAAAAAATTGTTATTGCAATCAAATTATACAATTTAATTAGGATGAAAGTATTTTAAATATTGTAAGATATAAATTTTGCAATAGCCAATACCGGATAAGCATTCATAATATTTTTTTATAGAGGATGATTATATAAATATAGTTTTAAGAAAAGTATACCTTAATTCCCTATAAAGTATATATTAGGAGATTAGGTTGTACTTTTTGAAATAAATTACACGATATAAAGTGTTAGTTCTGGTACAGGAATAACCTAATAATGTTACTCTAACATTATTGTAATTGATACAGCGTTAATAAGTTATTATGGAGGAATGTTAAATGATTGAGATTAATTTTAAGGAAAACTATGAAAATATAAGTGGTGACAAAATAATAGAAGATTAAATAAATATAAAAATTTAAAATTAATCCAGAAAGAATCAGAAGAATGGCAGAAAGCGATGGTAGATAAACATAAAACTAGTAAGCGTTAATATAATTCTTAAGACGTTAAAATTCTAGATTGAACACATCTATTCCCGCATAGGGTGAAATTTTTGAGATTTGTTATGAATTTTTGTATTGAACTAGAGAAAATAAGAGATATAAAAAGATATACAGAGAAAGTATCGCAAGTTGTGCGTTATTTAACGATAAAACTGATACATGCTCCAATTTATACCTGTATATTGTCTAATTTAAACATTCGAGTATGTAAATACGTACAGTGAAATAGGTAAAGAGGTGATTAATTTAATGAAAACTATGACAATTACTAACTTTAGGAACAATATATATAATGAAGGTCTATAAGGTGATAAAAGATAAATGACCATTTCAGTGTACTGACCATGAGTGTGAGGCACAAATAACAATATTGATAGGAGAGAAAGTAAATGTGTGAGATAAACAGCAATAAAATATTTCAAGATGAAATAAGTAAGGAGGAATTTGAGAAGAAATATTCAAGTGAAAAGAATAGATATATACTTAATAGTGATGGAACTGTAACAATAATTACTAATGCAACAAATATACATGACAAAAATGATAAGGAGTCATTTATTGATAATAACGAGGAACTACTTATGCATTTAAGAAAATATAAAATAACTTATGATACATGTAATGAAGGTTATTTCAAGGCATATCTAAATGGAGAAAATAACAAGTTACATTATTTAATATATGAATTCATTACAGGAGAAAAAGTGGATACATCAAAATATGAAATAGACCATTTAAATTCAAATCCAAAGGATAATACGTTTAATAATTTAATCAAAATAGAAAAAGAATTACACTATATAAAGTTAAAAGCTATAAAAGAATTTGTATTTCCTTATACAATAGATTTGAAGATGAATGATACAAAGGATAAATTTATGGTAATTTTATGTGATTTAGGTGTAAGTGATAACTCTCCAGATTATGCTAATAACTACTTGTTATTTTTGGAATATGATAACATAAATGATTTAATATTTGATTTAGATTTGTACAAAATTCACCAGATGACTTATCCAGAGAATGAAAAAATATGTAAAAATATAAAAATGGATGAAAATATAAAACTAAAGATAAGAATACGAAGTAAGAAAAATAAAGCTATCAATATGGTTGAAGCTAAAATGACAAAGGATAAGTATGATAAATGTGTATCAACATATATATATTAATAAATTAACGTGTAATGAAAGTAAATGGAGATTTAGAGAGGACAGTTGCTTCCTAACTTTTAATATATTCAATAAAGATACTGAGGAGCTAAGAAAAATGGGTCTTATTAAAATCTAAAAACTATTTCAAAATAACACAACATAACATAAATTATGTTGTGTTTTTGCGTTGAAAGTAGTATTATATAAGTAGATAATGCAACATAATTTATTATGGTAGGGGTGGAAACTAATGCAACATAATTTATGGGAGAGTTGTACATTAAATGGATTTAAAGAGTATCTAATTAAAGGTGGGAAAGCAGTAAATACTATTAAATCATATATGCTTCATTTAGAGAATTATTTTAAATGGTACAAAAATTCATTTGGGGAAGAAATACAAAAATTATATAGGCAAAATGTGTTAGAGTATAAATCTTATTTGCAAAATATTGATAAGGGTGTTAAGAGTGCTAAAACAATAAATGCTAAATTATCAGCATTAATAAAATTTAATGAATATTTACAAGAGCAAGGAATACAAGATGATGTAGTGGTATCAAAAAAAGATAATATTAAAATACAGACAGAAGTTGCATCACCTGCTGTAGTAACCAAAAATGATGTTGAAGCATTTAGACAGCAGATATTAAAATATGAAGGAAACAGAAATTATGCAATAGTAACAATTATGGCGTATGCAGGATTAAGAATAAGTGAATGTTTAGATTTAAAATTAGATGATATTGATTTAACGGCAAAAGAAATAGTAGTCAAATGTGGAAAAGGTAATAAACAAAGAATAGTATATATAAATTCGAAAATAATAGATGCAGTAAAAGAATATTTGCAAGAGCGTAAATGTAAGCAAATAGATTTAGATTATTTGTTTATTAGCAATAAAAACAATAAAATAGATAGAACTGTTATAAACAGGTTGTTTAATAAGTATTCCAATAAAATAACACCACATACTTTAAGACATTTTTATTGTAGTAATGCTTTAGAAGCAGGGTATTCAGTACATGAAGTTGCAAATCAAGCAGGACATTCAAATATCCATACCACTTTATTATATACTAATCCAACAAAAGAAAAGATGAAGAGCAAAGCAGAATTATTATGAGAGATGTTAAAGGCATCTCTTTTCTGCTTGTAGTAGATGAATAGGATGGGGGGGATATTTTACAACTAAAAACAAAAAGTATACTTGAATACTGCTTGGAGTACATCTATACGGACACTTTCTTTGGATTTTAGCAATATACATATGTATATTTGAATATGTAATGCAACTCTAAAAAAGTAAGCTATATTTTTCATTATTAAACAGTAATATATAAAAATAATTAAAATTCGACTTACTTTTTTAGAGTTTATTTCCATATTTGACAATATATTTAAAATAAGTTATCATATCAGTATGAATCTTTAAAACTAAACACAAAAAAAGTAATTAAATGTTGAGTAATGAAACGTTATTAAGGAGGTGTAATAAATGGGATTTTCAGAAAAGATTATTCAAGATGTAAATGATTTATCAGAAGAAAAGCAAAAAGAGGTTATTGATTTTATAGAATTTTTAAAGCAAAAACAAAATAAAGAAGATGATGAAATTATAGACAAGGTTGTTTTAGAGAATGCAGAAGCAATGGAGGAATTGGCAAAAATGTGTTATCTAATAGTTAAAGATTTTAATAAAAAAGGAAGCATTGCAATTGAATTAAATGATAGTAATGAAGTTACATGATTATTAGGATTTCTAACTGCAAGATTAAAAAATACTTCAAAACAAGTTGTGAGAATTAGTAGTTTAGAAATATGGGGGGAGTATGCTCCATTTAATATTATTAATAATGTAAGTGAATTTATTGATAATGCTGAAAAAATGTAAGAAAAGATATTCCTAATATATAACTTTGAAGGAGATATAATTATGTTAACTTGTTTATTAAATAATCAACAGATTTGTTCGCTTGATTTAAAAGATAAATATGATGAATATATTATGGAGAAGTTAGAATATGTAAAAGAAGCTAGTCAAAACAGGCAATTGGTTTGTGAGGAGTGTGGAGATATAGTAATTTTAAGAGCAGGAAATGATAAAGTACCTCACTTTGCACATAAAAATAAAAATGAATCATGTTACTGGGAGAAGTATGGCAAAAAAGAAACGGAAGAGCATAAAAAAGGAAAAAGTATAATATATCAATATCTTAAAGAAAAATATATAGATGCAGAGATTTCGGTTAACTATAGACATTCCAATATAAGAAGAAGTGATGTTTTTGCTAAATTTAAAAGTGGTACTCAATTGGCAGTGGAATTTTTAAGAATAGATATGAAAATAACTGACTGGAAAGAAAAACATGATTTTTATAAAAGTAATAATATTAATAATATATGGTTGCTAAGTACAAAAGAATATAATAAACAAGATATTAAAAATGTTTCAATAGATTTTTTTGAAAAATTTTTAGCATATAAAAGCGATGATGATATTATCAAATTTTTGAATACTAAACAGCAGTCTATAATTTTGATTAAAAAGATGGAGTATAAAGGAAGAGCATACTATAAAGAATTATTTACAAAGGAATATAAAATACAAGATATTTTAATTGACATGCATGGAACTATCAATTGTGATTTTAAAATTCAATATGACAAAGCATATCAAAATTTTATTAACAATGTTTTAAAACGAGAGAAAACTAAGAAAAAAGCTAAATCAGATAAAAAATTCAAAGTAAAAACATTTAAAATTAGTGAAGAACAGGATAAAGAAAATAGAGAATATGTTAAAAAGCTAATAGAGCAAGAAAAAGCTAAAAGAAATAAGAAATAGAATTTTGGTTTTATCTTATGTTAGTTTATATAAAAGCATTGTAGCTATGGAACGTACAGTTAGATATAGTAAATGTTGCACTTGTGAAGGAGGCATTAAATTGATTTATATTACTGGTGATACACATATTCCAAATGATATAAAGAAATTAGATGAACATAATTTTGAAGAACAGATGAAAATGAATAAAAATGACTATTTAATCATTTGTGGTGATTTCGGTGGAATTTGGAATAATAGTAAAGAAGAGTTACAGTGGAGAAAGTGGTTAAGTGAAAGAAAATTTACAACTTTATTTATAGATGGCAATCATGAAAATTTTGATTTACTTAATAAGTATGAAATCAAAAAATGGAATAGTGGGAAAGTTCACTTTATAAATGAAAGTGTAATTCACCTTATGAGGGGACAAGTGTATATCCTTGATGGATTAAAATTCTTTACTATGGGAGGAGCAGAATCAATAGATAAGTACAACAGAGTAGAAGGGAAAAGTTGGTGGAAGGAAGAAATGCCATCAAAAAGTGAATATGATGAAGCATTAGACAACCTTGATAAAAATAATTGGAACGTTGATTATGTTATTACACATACAGCATCTATAGAACTAATGCAACAAATGTGCTGGATTAAAGAAAATAATCCACTTAATAGTTTTTTTAATATGTTGCAGACAGATTTAAACTATAAGCATTGGTATTTCGGGCATTTTCATGATGATATTGATTTAGATAATAAGCATACATTGCTCTATGAAAAAATAATTAGAATAAAATAAAATCTTACTATAATTATAAAGTGAATTATATAAAAAAGATTTTGTAAGGAGCATATAGTAGTACATAGTAAATAATGAAATTATTAATTGTAGATTAGATATGATAAGGATGTGTATAAATAATGTTTAATTTAAATGACATACCTCTAACAAAGTATTTAACTGATTATCAGAAAAGATATATTGATAATATATATAATGATTTTATAATTAACGGAAAGAAAGTAAATTGTAAATATATAGGAAAGGAAATCAATGAACCAGCATGTGCCGTGAGATTATATTATATTGAAAAGTATGGTAATGATGTAGTTGATAAATTTGGAAGTAACAAAGAATATATACGTGATAAAGAAGGATATATGATGTTCTCTGGATATGAATATAAAAGAGCACAATACATAATGGCTAAAGAATTAGAAGTAGATATAAGAACTATATCAAAATTCATTGTCCATCATCATGATAAGAATAAAATTAACGACAAACTTTGGAATCTGTATTTAGTGTACGACAAAGGACATCATCGCTATATTCATACAAATAATTATAAATGTTGGGAAGGTTTTAGAGATTTAACGAAAAGATATCTAGAAGATGAGTGGAGGTATTACAAAACGGGGAATGATAAAGGTTATTTTAGTGATGAGGTATTTAATTATGTAGACGATAAAATAGACAAGTATGTTATATTATTTAATAAATTGCATGATAAATTTTTATAGTGTAATGCTTGGAAGCATTGGTAGAAGAAATGAAAAATAAGATGATAATTTATACAGATTCTTCTTGGAGAGATAACAAATGTGTATATGGTGCTAAAAATAAAAGTTATGGTGAGAATGAAACTAGAATACAATTAAATGGTAAAAAAATTAAATGTAGAATTTCTATGATTAAGAACTGTTTTTATTAAATCAATAATTAATTTCATATCAGTTGCAGAGCAATTCTTCAACAGTAAAGCAATATCATCTTGCAAATATTCTTTAGAAGAATAAACAGAATCTATTAATATTGCATCTGGTGTAATTTCAAGTGCATTACAAATTTTTAAGACAGTTTCTAAACTTGGTTTGGTACTACCAACCTCAATATGGGATATATATACAGAAGATAAACCAATTAATTCTGCTAATTGTTCCTGTGTTAATTTTTTATTTAATCTATGTTTTTTAATTCTTTTCCCAAATTGTTTATAATTTAATACCATTTTAATCACCCAATAAGAGTTTAGCAACACCTTAGTATAATTATTAATAAACTATAAGTACACATTGTACTTATAATTATAGTTTGGTAAAATAAATGTATTATGTTATTAAATTACAGTTATATAAAATGGGTAGAAATACTATTGAAATGAGGGAAGGGCAATGAATTTAATTAAAGAAGAAGGGGATTTATTATTAGTTCAATGTAATTTATGTAAAAAAGAATTTACTATTGAAAAGAAAAAATGTATTAAAACTAGCGAGGGATATGAATTAAAAGAAAAAATAAAATGTAACATTTGTGGGGAAATAGATTCATCAATTGTTAATTATAGAAAAATGTTAAAATTTTACAATATGACAGAAAAGAAAAGAAACTTAAGAACCTTTGAAAGTGAAAAAAAGGCTCAAGTTCAAAATAGTAGCATTAAAAATCAGATAAGGTGTCCAAAATGTGGAAGCACACAAATTACTTCAAATAATAAAGGATTTAGTGTAGGTAAGGCAGTTGGAGGACTAGCACTATTTGGTCAAGTAGGATTATTAGGAGGATTCTTAGGCAGTAAAAAAGTTGTGGTAACTTGCTTAAAATGTGGTAACCAATGGAAAGCAGGTAAGCTTTAGAATTCTACTTGAACTATTATTTAAATTAATTTTATAATCTATATGAAAACTCTAAAAGAATAAATATGAAGGATTAGTATATATAATGATGTTTAAAAGTAAGAAAGATTTTAATGAGATTACTGTTTGGATAAATCTAGAGTGTAATTATGAACATCCATTAGAAACTGTTGAAAATGTACAGCTACTTTTATATGCAGTTTATAAGCATTTTGATAGTTTTGTCGGTTGCTATTTTAAGAAAGCTATTGATGTTAATATACTAAGAACTCTTGCAAATAAAATGGACAAAAATATAAAGTATTTGAGGTACAATCAAATTCTTATAAAAAAATACAGAAGATGAATACAAAAAAACATTACGGTATTCCGTTAGGGGCTATGACTTCAGCATATGCTATTCCTGTATCTTCACTTGAAGTTACTTTGAGCGAACTTGTAATTATGTACAGAATATTAGACACATTCAAGAATATTTAAATATACGGTTAGGATATGTTCTATTAGGTTCAATAGGTTATAGTGAATATTGAATAATACTTTTCAGTAAATATAATGTTATGTTTTTTAAAATGAAAACTGGGGCAAAATGTCCTGGTTTTTATTTATTTTGTACAAGCAGTAAAAAAGAGTTTTCTTAGTATCAATATAGGTTGAGTATTATATACATATTAGGAGTGATAAAAGATGTTAAACAAAGAGTAATTCAAATTTAATATAATAAACTGCTTTAACTTAATATTATATTAAATTTGAATATTTTGTCTTAGTATAGTACGATATAAAATATAAATGGTCTAAAGAATAATTTGTCACGGAAAGTTAGAAAAGGTCTATAAATCGCGTAGTATTATCAAAATCAATACTAAAAAATGTTGAAATTTTTACGTTTGTGTTTAGATAAGGGGTAGAAATTAAAGTAGTAAGTGGGCAAAAATTTAAAATTTAAATAAAAGCAATAGTTGAGGCATAAACAGGAAGTAGAAAACAAAAATAATGCATAGGATTAAGTAATGCTAAGATAAAATGATATTTTATAAATAAATTTTGAGGTGAATATGAAAAATTAATGTAATAGAGAAATTTTTGTGGGGTGAAAAAATGTTAACAAAAGGTTCAAAAATTAATGAAAAATATGAATTGATGGAGTTTGTTGCGCCAGGGGGAATGGGAGAAGTATGGAAGGCAAAGGATTTAATATTAAATAGAAATGTAGCGCTCAAGTTTGTTAATGCACATTATGTAAAACAAAATCCTAAGGCTGAGAAAATATTATTAGATGAAGCTATAGCAGCAGCTAGTTTACTTGGACATCCAAATGCTATAGCAATTTTAGACTTTAATAAGTTTACAATTGAAAATGGAGATAATTATTATATAGCAATGGAGTTTGTAGATGGTGTTACTGTTGAGAAGTGGATAGATGGAATAAAACCAACCATTGACGCTATAACATACTATAATATTAGTTTGCTAATTTCTTTACATATATGTAGGGCGATTGAGTATGCTCATAAAGAAGGTATACAACATAGAGATATAAAACCTCTTAATGTATTTTTGTCCAAACATGGTTTGATTAAGGTTGGCGATTTTGGAATAGCTAAATTTATAGATGAGGCAACAAGAACACATACTGTAAAGGATGTAAGCTCACCAGGTTATACAGCTCCAGAGCAATGGAAAGGTGAAAAACAGGGAATTAGTACTGATATTTATCAATTAGGATGTACGCTATATCATATACTCACTGGAAGGCTTCCTTTTACAAAGAACTCTATTGCGGCTATGGCGTATGCACACTTAAATGATGTTCCAGCTAGGCCAAATGAAATATCAAATATTATTTCTGAACAGATATCTGATATTATAATGAAACTTATAGAAAAAGAAAAAGATGAAAGACCTAGTATATGGGAAGTAGTTAATGTAATTGCTAATGAAATTCAGAAACCATATAAGTTGAATGCTAATTTTACTAATAAAAAGGATGAAGAAATAAAAAAAATATATGAGATAACAGAAATTGATATGGAAAAGATGAAAAAAAGTATTGTAAAAATTGATTTTCCAGATTATTCTGAGGTGCTTTCAGAAGGTATTCAGTTAATATTATCTGGAGTAAAGGAATTTAAGATTTTAAAATAAGATGAATGGTAATATCAACTTAAGATTGGAAGATTAAATATTATTATTTAAATTAAGAGATGGTAAAAAGTATAACTATCTCTTTTATTTTTATAATGAAAATTTAAATTTCTAAAGTATTGAATAGAGTATTTATATGGGTACACATTATACAAATAAGATAGGTAAAGATATATTGATGGAGAAAGTTAAATATTTGTAATATTTAAGTGTTTTAAAAATATTAAGATGTATACCATAATCAACCCCTTGATTTTATTGATTTTCTCATGATATACTGGATATAGATTATGGCAAATGTTAAAATTTTGTTACGGTATATATCAATATAAATAGGGTAAAAACATATATCAAATAAATCTTGGTTCTACTGGCTG
>NZ_JAEEGC010000151.1 GCF_019207025.1 Clostridium thailandense
TTACCTAAGTGCGACAGCCTCATAAAACAAAAGCATTCATCATATCCTATTTAATAAATAACCTAGTATCACAGAAAATTAACCTCACATATTCTAATAAATTCATTTATTATTTTACTTTTCCATTTATTCTTATGCATAAGCAACTGTAGAAACAGCTTCTCCTCATTTTCCTCATTCTTCAAATTCAGTCGCTTTATCCTTTGATTTTCACTTGCTACCAATTCAGGAAGATATGTTATACCAAGGCCACTCGCTACAATTGAAGTTGATCTGTACTTAGCACTTTGCTAAAACAGAGCTTTTAAATTATGCTTTAAATATTAATCCGTAATTTTCATCATTAATATTTACTTCCTCTAAGAATGTAAAATCTAAAGATTCAGCTAAGTTTTTCACCTCTTCCTTTGATACCCTTTCCTTTATAGGAGGTCCATCTTCCATTTCTTCCTTTTTCCAATCAATTATGTAAATATGACCCTCTTTTCTCAATACTCTTTTTATTTCATTAAAAAATCTTACCCTATCTTCTATTTCATGAACAATATTACATCCAAGTACATAATCAACAGATGTATCTTCTACTGGAAAAGCATACTCTTCGCTTTTTCTAAATTCTATGTTTGATATATCTACTGACTTCTCTCTTGCAACATCAAGAATTTCATTCATTATATCTATGCCGATTGCATTTCCATTATTAATTATACTTGCTGCTGGTATAGTGAAATAACCTATTCCACAACCTATATCAAGTAGTGTTCCGCTATCTCCTAAATTAAATTTCTTCAAGGTTTCTTCTGGAGGCATACTTTTTCTTCTTTTTGGATTGTCTAATTTTTCCAACTTTTTAATGTTAAACTTATGCATTTTAATCACTCCTATATACAAAGTTATTTCAAATTACCTAAAAATAGTTGCTGTGGTTACCTTTTATAATTCTAAAAAGAAGTATACTATAAAATAAAGGGAAATGGAACACCAAGTCCCTTTTCCCTTTTATGTAAAATTAAGTTGCAATATTAAATTTCTTAACTAAATTCACTCCCATTATTCCTCCAATAGTTAAAGCTATCATAAAAGTCCATCCTGATAATGAAAAATTACATATTCCTGAATATAATGCACCTATATTACATCCAGTTGCAAGTCTTGCACCATATCCCATAAATATTCCACCTATTGCATAGAAAATTATATCTTTAAATTTAAAGCCTCTCTTAAATGAGAAATGTCCTGCTAATAGTGGAGCTATTAAAGCACCTATAATTATTCCTAAGTTTCTCATTGAAGCAGGATCATTCATAAATCCTCCTTTTATAGTCTTCATTTGTTCTGCAAAATAAGGCCATTTTGAAACATCAACTAAACCTACTGCTTGATACATCCAAGCACCCCAGTCCATAAAAGTAGTAGTTACGCCCCAACTTTTACCTGATGAAATTAATATAACCTCAAACATAGCTGCTAAAAGTACCGCTCCAGTGTAGAAAGACCATCTTTTTACGAAAAACTTGTGATAAGTTTCTTTACTGAAGAATTTATATTCATCAGGTTCTGGTAATTCCTTTTCCCATTCTGCGTATTCTAGTGGAATAAGAGTATTTTCTCTTTTTCTCTTGTTTTCATACCATTTTGCAAAAACATAGATTGCTAAAAATCCTAATAATGAGATTATTATAGCTCCCATATAACCAAACACATCTGGCAAGTAGACTTTTGTCTTCCAAGTGTAAAGTGAAGTTTTTTGCCACCAAGCCATATCATGCCCTCCCCATAGGGATCCTGTTACAAAGAAAAATAAAACTATTAATGCTCTTCCTTCACCTTCTCCTGCATCTGTAAGTGTTCCAGAAGCACATCCTCCTCCTAGCATCATGCCAATACCAAATAGTGTTCCACCTAATATAGCCAGAAGACAAACTGGATCAACATTTTGAGTTCCTGGTATTATCTTGGCTCCTGCCACTGCTTTATAAGCTACCTGTGCACCATTAAGGTATGCACCATAATGCACTGCCGCAGTCATTATTAATGAGATAGCAAATAAAAACATTAGCGCTTTTGTTAAACTTGCTTCTCCAGTCACATATATCCTTCTTATACCTCCTGCAAATCCAAATCTTGATCTTTGCATTAAATAGCCAATTGCTAATCCAGTTATTAAAAACATCCCCAATTTAGGATTCTTTGTTGATTGTGATACAGCTAACGCAACCATAGCTATTAAAATTGCCACCCCAGCAAATACTTGTGTTTTATTGATAGTTATTTTTGTAAACGTTTTCTTATTTGAACCTGACTTAACTCTTATTTCTGTCGCAGTATCCATATTCCATTTTCCTTTCTTGATCCTTATCTTTAATATTGATTTTTTCTGCAAGCCTAATTATATTAGTCAAACTACAATTAGGCTCACATCTAACTTTATATTATAGGAAATTATAATCTGTAACTATTTTTTCTCTTCCTGTTGTCTCGTCATTGAAATACTCATAGAAGGATATTCCCATAAATCCACCAGAAACATTATAAACATTTTCATATCCTAAGTGTTTAAGTGCCATCAATGCATTATAGCTTCTTTGAGCACTTCTGCAGTGTAAATATACTGGTTCATCTTTAGGTATTTCATTTATTCTTTGTCTTATTTGACTAAGTGGTATGTTTTTAGCTCCAACTATGTGGCTTAACTCATATTCACCTTTTTCTCTTACATCTATTATACAAGCTCCTTTTGAAACTAAGTCTCTTATATCCTTTTCTCTTACTTGTTTAAATTCGCCATGTAATAGATTAGTAGCAACGTAACCTGCAAAATTAACAACGTCTTTAGCAGTTCCAAATGGTGGAGCATAGCATAATTCTAAATCTCTTAAGTCGTCCACTGTTGCTCCAAATTTAATAGCTGCAGCAACTACATCTACTCTCTTATCAACATTACCTCTACCAATGGCTTGAGCGCCTAAAACTTTTCCTGTTGGTACTTCAAAAATCAATTTAAAGTGAAGCGGTTCACAGCCTGGCATTAAACCAACCTTATCTCCTGGAATTACTTTAGCTACCTCATATTTAACATCTAATTTAAGTGCTTCTATCATTTCTTCATTTAAACCTACTGAAGCTGCATTGTAATCAAAGCATTTTACCACTGATGATCCGATGAAGCCTGTATTTCTTACAACTCTTCCGTGAATATGATCAGCTGCTTGTCTTGCTTGTTTCTGAGCAGGTCCAGCTAATGGTAATCTAGTTATCTTACCAGCTAAAGCATGATACACTTCAATAGCATCTCCAACCGCATATATATCCTTGTCGCTAGTTCTGTAATTTTGATCTACTTTTATGGATTTAGTTTCTCCAAGTTCAAGACCAGCCTTAGCTGCTAGTGAAGTTTCTGGAATTACACCAATGGCCATAACTACTGCCTCTGCTTCTATCTTCTTACCAGATTCTAAAACAACAGCATCTTTTTCAAAGGCACTTACCTTATCTCCAACAATTAAATTTACACCCTTATCATGCATTTCTTTGTGAAGAATTTGAGCCATATCATAGTCAAAAGGTTTCATAATATGAGGAAGAGCTTCAATTAAAGTTACATTATGTCCTGCTTCTTTTAAGTTCTCAGCAACTTCTACTCCTATAAATCCTCCACCAATTACTGAAATATTAGTTATTCCCATTGCTTGTACAGATTTATTTAACTTATCTATATCTATAACATTTCTTACTGTAAATATTTTTACTTCTTCAATGCCTTTAATAGGAGGAACTATAGCCTTTGCACCAGGAGATAATATTAGTTTGTCATAACTTTCACTATATTCTTCTCCAGTTAATGTATTTTTAACTTTAACTTCCTTTTTCTCTCTATCTATAGCTATAACTTCATTATTAACTCTTGCATCTATATTGTATTGTGATAAAAATTTATCTGGATGCATAAGTACTAAGCTTTCTGCCTTCTCTACTGTTCCACTTAAATGATATGGTAGACAACAATTAGAAAAAGATACATGAGGATCTCTTTCGAATATTATTATTTGATCTTCCTCACTTAATCGCCTTAACCTTGCTGCTGTGGATGCACCACCTGCAACTCCACCTACTATTAAATACTTTTTACTCATATCTATACCTCCATGCTTTAATTATTTTAATTATTTGTTAAATTTGTCCCAATCTCTATGTTAATTATAATACAAAGTTATACCTTTTCATAATAAGTAAGTGTTATACAATATAATAAATATTTATATGTTACTTTATAAATATTTCTTCAGTTTGGTTATTAATAATTTTTAAGATTTCGTCTCTAATACTCATATATTCAACTTTACCTCTTACCTCTTCATGACTTTCACCATAAATACAATATGTAAACCCTGTATTAAATTCTTTAATTATTCTACCAGGTCTGCTTGACATTACAATAACTCTTGTTGCAAGCGATAGAGCTTCATCAACATCATGAGTAATAAGGAAAACCGTATTCTCAGTCTTAGTCCAAATAGTTCTTATTAGGGTTTGCATATTTTGTCTTGTTAAAGCATCTAATGCCCCAAAGGGTTCATCCATTAAAATCATTCTAGGCTTATTTACTAAAACTCTTGCAAGAGAAGCTCTTTGTCTCATACCTCCCGAAAGTTCATAAGGTTTATGTTTTTCAAATCCTTTTAATCCAACAAGTTCCAAGTATTTATTGGTTAATTCTTCAATTTCACCTTTTGAAAATTTCCTCATTTTTAATCCAAAAGCCACATTATCATAGATATTTAACCATGGATATAAAGTAGGGCTTTGAAAAACAACGCCTCTGTGCCAATCCGGGCCATTAATAGGATTGGCATCCATTTCAGATACTCCTTCTGATGGCTGAAGAAAACCTGCTATGATCTTTAATAAGGTACTTTTACCACAACCAGATGGGCCAAGTACACATATAAATTCTCCTTCTTTTATGTTTAAATTTACATCTTTAAGAGCAGCAACCTCGCCTTTTTCACCTCTATATCTTAAACTTATATCTTTTAATGTTACAACATATTCTATTTTACCATTTACTTTTTCACTCATGCAAGACTCTCCATTTCTATTATATTGTTTTAAGCTTTGCTAAACTCACATGAATTATTTTACAGCTTTTTCTATAAATGATGGATTTACTGCTTTCTCAAAAGTATCTAACTTAGGCTCTGTTTTAAGACTCTTTTGTTTATATAAGAAATCAGCTGTATCTTTTAGTGATTTTACTAGGTTTCCCTTTTTATTACTTGTCCCAAAATAAGCAGGATCTAGTTGCTGCTCAGCAGTAAGCCAAATAGAACCTTTTGTTTGCTTTAATGCTTCTTCTGGTGTAATTTTCAAAGAATCTGAAAGTGTTTTAATAGCATCTGCTTGATTTTCATTGTATAGCTTGACAGCTTTGTTTACAGCCTTAATATACTTTGTTACAAGGTCTGGATATTTATCAGCAAAGTCTCTTCTAACAACTTCTACATTGGACGTAACAACACCTTTTGCTGCCATGTCTTTACTTGTAATTATACTTCTACCATCTTTTAAAAGATTGGAAAGTGTTGGTTCCCATGCGTAAGCTGCATCAATGTCACCTCTTTGCCATGCTGCATATATATCTGGCATTTGCATGTCAAGTAGTGTTATGTCTTTCTCGGACATACCATTTAACTCTAAAGCTTTTAATAAGCTGTAATGTGTTGTTGTTGTATATGGTGTTGCAACCTTTTTTCCTTTAAGATCTTTTATAGAATTAATATTTGAATTCTTTTTAACAACTAACTGTTCTGCTTCTCCAAGGACTTCATGTATCCATATTGTTTCTATGTCAATACCACTTGCAATCCCCTGTGTTGCCGAAGCTGAACCAAGTAAAGCAAAATCAATATCTTTTGAGACAAGAGCATTTCTTATGTCGCCTGCTTGAAACTCAATAACATTGACCTTAACTCCAAGTTCTTTTTCAAAGAAACCTTTTGCTATAGCAATTTTTTCATCATTAGGCATTTGTTGAGTACCTATATTTACTACTTTAGGTAGGTTTGATGAAGCTCCATTATTTTGTCCATTGTCTGCAGCCTTTTTTGATGCTGCACATCCTGCAAATAGTGATGCTGTTATAGCTATCATTGCAACATTAACTAAAATTTTTTTTAAATTCATTTTTATCACTCCTAAATTATATTTTTATTCTTTTCCCTTCCAAGGAACAATTTTAATTTCAATAAATTGTATAAGCTTATCTAACAAAATTCCTGTAACACCCATTATAATAATTCCCAAAAATATAATGTCACTTCTTAAATAACGACTTGCGTCCAATACCATCCAACCTATACCAGAATTTGCTGCAACCATTTCAGCTGACACCAAAGTAGTATAAGCAACGCCTAAAGCTGTTCTTAGCCCTGTAAAAATATCAGGTAAACATGCTGGAAATATTATATGTACAAATATTTGCATTTTACTTGCACCTACTGTATAAGCACTTTTTATGTAATCCTCCTTTACTTTCATAACTGCTGATACACAAGAAATATAAATTGGTGCAAAACAAGCTAAAAATAGAAGTGCAATTTTAGACTCATTTTCAATTCCCATCCATAAAACTAAAAGCGTGTAATAGGCCAATGGTGGAAGCGGTCTATAAAATTCTATAATAGGTTCAAAAATTGCCCTAAGCTTTGAATTATAGCCACTTGCAAGTCCAAATGGAATAGCAATTATGATTGCCGAAAAAAAGGCACTAATAAGTCTATTTATACTTGCTCCTAAATGTTCAAATAGTGTATAATTTTTATATCCATTTTGCATAATATCAACAAATGCATCCCATACCGATTGAGGCGATGGCACCAGTTTGGGGTCAGCTAATTTTAATTTTGTTGTAATAAACCATATTACTAAAATAACAATTACTGTTCCACCAGTTAACATCCTTTCACCTATTGTTTTTTTATTCACCATCATTCCTCCTTTCTCCTAAAGTTTTGATATATTTAATGTTATAGAAACTACAATATCAATTTACTAAACCTTTTAACAGTAAAACAAATATAACATTGTTAATTTTATGCCAATCTTCACATTAATTATAATATAGCTATATAACTTTTTATAATAATTATCTGTTATACTACATAACAAATCCTTATATAGTATAATTACCAATCAAAATAAGATAAGCTTATATTCATTTTTATTAAAAGTAATGATACAATATAAATTGCTAAAGTATATCGGTTATTTTAAATTTAAGGATGTGATAATATGAATCTTGAATATCTTCAGTCATTTTACATAACCGTAAAGTATAATAGTATATCAAAAGCTGCTTCTCATCTACACCTCACTCAGCCTGGGCTTAGTATGCAGCTTAAAAATTTAGAAAAAGAACTTGGTACAAGTCTTTTAATAAGAAGTAACAAGGGTGTTGAGCTAACAGAGGAAGGAAAAATTGTATTTAACTATGCTGATACTCTTTTATCTATTAAAGGTAATATAGAAAGGGATCTAAAAAATTTACAACAAGATAGACCAAATTTACTTATTGGTTCCTGTAAAAGTATAGGGGAATATGCTCTTCCTTGTACTATATTTGTCTTTAAAAAGCTTCATAAAGAGTTGGATATAAATATGGAGGTCGTTAACTCATCTGAGGTTATAAAAAAATTATGTGATCATTCTATTAACATAGGAATCATTCAAGATAACCCAGAAGAAAATAGCCTGGACATTGAATATATAACTTCAGATGAATTGATTTTAGTTGGAAAGAATGATGAAAACATAGATCATATTACTATAGAAGAATTAAAGGAATTGCCCCTTATATTAAGAGAAGAAAGTTCCAATGCAAGACATCTGGTAAAAAGTGCTTTCCAAGAAAAAGGTGTTTTATTAGAAGATCTAAATGTTATTTATTCTCTGAACTCTCCAGAAGCCATTAAATCTTCTATATTAGCCGGAAAGGGAATAGCATTTTTGCCCAAAATAATAGTTAAAAATGAATTAAAAAAGGGTCTTCTTAAACATATTACGATGGACGAAATAAAAATAGAATTTAATTACTACCTTAGCTATAGAAAAAATTATACATTTACCAAATATGAGCAGATGTTTGTAGATTTTATAACTTCTAATAAAAGAGCATTTTGTTAAGAAATAGGAGAATCTATAGATATCTATAGATTCTCCTAGATTAAATATTTAGATAAAATTTTAGTTCCCGCTACAGCTCCTAAGACAACAAAGATCCAATATACCCAAGCATGTAAAGAGAAAGATGGTATTCCACTGAAAAAGCTTCCAATATTGCATCCAGAGGTAATTCTAGCTCCGTAACCCATAATTATTCCTCCCACAAGCGCAAGAATAGTCTGCTTTTTACCCTTTAGCCTTTTTAGCTTAAATTGAGATGATAACAAGGTTGCGATTAGAGACCCTATAATTACACCAATATTTAAAATGGTATATTTATTAATAAATAAATTGTGATTTAAAATTATATCCCCATATGTGTAATTAAAAATTCTAAAAAACTCCCAGTTATATATCTTAATACCAATAAGATCTAATATTCCTATACCCCATGTGAGAAAACCAGTGGTTATATGCCATACACTTCCACTTATCGCTAATAAAATCACATTAAAGATACCTAATAATGCACCTCCAACCCAGTAAGGCCATGGTTTTCTTAACCATTCAATCATAGTTTTAATCATCTCCTATACCATCATGGTTTTTGAATGTAAACTTCCCATTCCCCATTCTCTAAATCCACCACTCTTACCAAATAATTGTTTTGTTCTCCCCATTCCTCTGCAATAACTCCAATACAACTTTGATCCGAGCGCAAAATTAGAATATCTCCACAATCCATTGCTTTTAGTTCCTTAACTGCCTTAATTAATGGAATGGGACAGGGTTCACAAAGACAATTAAGTTCTCTTACTGCCATATATATAACTACCTCATCTCTTTTTTATTCTTTTATTTTCATACCAACTTGCTATCTTATATAAAATCATTAAAACAAGTAATTGAAGTATAACTACAACTTTTAAGTTTACATATTCTGGAAAATAAATCACTTTTGCATTACTAATGACCTTTTCATACCAAAATGAATAATTCTTGGCTCCTAAAACATTTCCTATTATAAATCCTAGTAGAACCACCCAAGGAAAGGTATGCCCCTCTCCAATTCTCATAAGAACCGCTGAACCACAGCCTCCTGCAATAGTCATGCCAATTCCAAACATAAATGCTCCTATTGCAATATGAGGACCTACCGAAATTATAGATCCCGGAATATGCATATAATCTATAGGATTATTTTCAAGATAAATGTATTGAATTATTCCAAAACCTGCAGTGCTTATCATCATAGCCAACAATAAACCTTTTAAAAGCTTTGTATTTCCTAAAATAACAAAATCTCTAAGTGCTCCTGAAAAACAAAATCTAGAATATCTCAATGCAATACCAAAGCCAATACCTATAACCCAATAAGGAATATAATTACGATTATATTTCCAGAGAACCACACAAATAACCGATACAATTATAAAAATGCCAATTGCATATGGAATTTGATTTTTTTGTTTTTGCTTTGTCTTCATCTGTCGCTGCTGTATTAATAAGTCTATATCATTAATCAATATATCACACTCCTGTATACAATATATAGATAGCATGGCCAACTCTCAATTACAAAAAATAAATATTAAACATCTAATAAAGTTCCAGTGGATATTCCACTTAAGATACCCTTATCCTTATATTTCTCCAATATATACATTACATTTTTCATATTATCATTAACAAATTTATTTTTGTAATATACTAAACTAAAGGACCTATCTAAAGCTTTTTCATTGCTTTTTATCACATAAAGCAAACCTTTTTTTGCTTCTTCTTCAACTAATCTTGCAGATATAGCTGTAAGACAGTTGTTTGCAAGAACTACTTTCTTCATCATATCTGGACAATTTACTTCCCACTTAATCTGTATATTTGCTCCGCAACTAGCAATATAATTCTCAAAGAGCTCTCTGGTACCACTTCCTTCTTCACGCATTACAAAAGATTCACCTTCTAAATCTTTAATAGAAATATCTCTACATCCTGAAAGCCTGTGATTCTTGCTGCATACAATAACAAGATAATCATTTATCACCGGAGTAACAACTAAATCTTGGTTTTTAATTTTACCTTCCACAATGCCAATATCTAATTCAGCTTTGAGTAATTTTTCTTCTATTAACTTTGTATTATTAATATAAACAAAAGTATCTACTTGAGATTTTATTTTCTTATATTGATTTATAAATTCAGGCATGATACAAGCTCCTACAGTTATGGTAGCACCTATACGAAGTTTTTCTGAAAATCCCTTTAGCATATTATCTTCCAATTCATCAAATTGATTTACTGCCATTCTAGCATAGGTAAGCAAATTTTTTCCTGCCTCTGTAATATATAGTTTTTTACAAACTCTCTCAAACAATAATACACCATAATGGTCTTCCAATTCTTTAATTGCCTGACTAACAGTGGGTTGAGAAATATAATATTGATCTGCGGCCGCACTCATTTTACCTGTTTCTACTACAGCAATAAAGATTTTTAAATGTCGAATTGTCATAATGATTATAATCCTTCCTTAAGTTGCATTTGTATTTTTCCACTCAACTTTTACATATGTAAAAGTTGAGTTTTTTATTTTTTAATAGTTTTTACCTATCATTATTATAAAATAATATCATTTTTCTTATTTAATCACAAGTGGTATTATAGAAACAGGTAGTACTACTAAATATATAAAATATAAACTATGGAATATTTATGAAAGAAGATGTTAGATTATGAAAATCTTAGTTATAGGTGGAGTAGCTTCCGGTACAAAAGCAGCCACAAAGTTAAAACGCGAAAATAGAAAAGATGAAGTTACCATCTTGACAATGAGTAAAGATATTTCTTATGCAGGATGTGGACTTCCTTATTATATTGGTAATATCATTAAAGATCGTGAACAATTAATCGTAAATACGCCAAAAAGTTTTTCTACGCTTACCGGTGTTAATGTTTTAACGGAAACAGAAGTAATTGCAGTACATAGTGATGAAAAAACAGTAGAAGCTATAAATTTAAATACAAAGGAGATTTCTACTTATTCATATGATAAACTTATCATAGCAACAGGTGCTAAACCAATAAAGCCTTGCTTTGATGGAATAGATTTAAATGGCGTATTTGTATTACGTACACCAGATGATGCTGTCGCTATAAGAAAATCCCTAGAAACTGGAAATATAAAACGTGCAGTGGTAGTTGGCGGTGGATTTATTGGCTTAGAAGTTGCCGAAAATCTTTCTAATCAGAATGTGAAAGTATCAGTTATCGATATGGCAGAACATATTTTACCTGGCTTTGATCCAGAAATTGCAGAATATGTAGAAAATCATCTAGCTGACAAAGGAATTATGACTTTTACTGGTACAAAACTGGAAGCTATTATAGGAGATGGAAAAGTTGAAAAGGTTCAAACCGATAAGCGAAAAATGAAAGCAGATGCAGTTATTCTTTCTATTGGTATTAAAGCAAATACTGAATTTTTAAAAGATTCTGGTATTGAATTGATGCCAAATAAAACAATTCAGGTAAACGAATATCTTCAAACAAATATAGAAGATATTTTTGCTATTGGAGATTGCGCTTGTGTAACAAATAGAATAACAAAATCGAAAGCATGGTCACCGATGGGCTCTTCCGCAAATATGGAAGGTCGTGTAACCGCTAAAAATATAAACAATAAAAAAACAGCTTATCCAGGTGTCCTTGGTACAGGTATAGCAAAATTGCCAGAACTTAATGTTGGAAAAACAGGTTTATCAGAAGAAGCTGCAACAAATCAAGGTTATGATCCAATAACTGTAATAAGTGTTGTAGATGATAAAGCTCACTATTATCCTGATTCATCTTTCTTTATAATAAAAATGATTGCAGACAAAACTACGCATAAATTTTTAGGTATACAAGTGCTTGGTAAAGGTGCAGTTGATAAAATAGTAGATATCGCAGTGACAGCACTTACTTTAGATGCTACTCTAGAGGACTTGGAAAACATGGATCTAGCGTATGCACCACCTTTTTCAACAGCAATCCACCCTTTTACAAATGCCGTGAATATTTTATTAAATAAGATAAATGGAGATTTTTCAACAATTGCACCAGCTGCTTATCAGAAAGGAGAATGCTCTGATTATAAAATAATAGATGCCTCTCTTAATCCTTCAATCCAATCAGCAGAATATATTGATTTGACAAAAGTAAACGGAGAAGTGGAAGGTTTTAATAAGGAAGATAAGCTATTGCTCGTATGTTCAAAAGGTAAACGTGCTTACCTGTTACAAAACCGATTAAAATTTTATGGATATACCAACACATTAGTTCTTGAAGGCGGCCTAACTTTTAACCATATTGAATAAATATCAAATAAAAATGCTATCTATAAACTTCACTTAGTTAATTATAAAATTTTAAGAATAAATAAAGATTATATGAGGAGGAAATAAATATTATGGCTACATTAACAATTAGTGCAGAAAATGAAAAAAGAGTAAAAGCTCTTGGCTTTTTAAGCAATAAGGGCACAGACAATTTCTCAGGAAGGATAATTACAACAAATGGTAAAATCACTACTGATCAAATAAAATGTATAGCAGAAGCAGCTCAACTATATGGTAATGGTATCGTTACTATGACTACACGTCTTACAATTGAATGTCAAGGCATTCCATATGATAAAATTGAAGATTTTAGAAATTATATTGCAAAAGAAGGTCTGGTTACTGGTGGTACAGGTTCTAAGGTTCGTCCCATAGTAAGCTGTAAAGGAACAACCTGCCAATACGGTCTCATTGATACCTTTGCTCTATCAGAGGAAATTCATGAAAGATTTTATAAAGGATATTCGGACGTAAAATTACCTCATAAATTTAAGATTGCAGTAGGTGGATGCCCAAATAACTGTGTAAAGCCAGATTTAAATGATTTAGGAATTATAGGACAATTAATACCTAATTTTGATGAAGACAGCTGCAATGGATGTAAAAAATGTTCTGTAGAAGAATTTTGTCCTATGAAAGCTGCCAAAGTAGAAGATGGTATGTTAAAAATAGATACTGATATATGTAATAATTGTGGACGCTGCATTGGAAAGTGTCATTTTGACGCAATTGAAGATGGAACTACAGCTTATAAAATCTATATAGGAGGTCGTTGGGGTAAACTTACAGCAAAAGGCAAAACATTAAATAAAATTTTTACAGATAAAGAAGAAGCATTGAGTGTTATTGAAAAAGTAATTCTATTATACAGAGAAAAAGGAAAAACTGGAGAACGTTTTGCTAAGACTATTGAGAGACTTGGATTTGAAAATGTAGAAGCTGAATTACTATCAAATGAAATATTACAAAGGAAGAAGGAAATATTAGAATCAAAACTTCACTTGGCTGGTGGAGCTACTTGTTAATAAACATATATACGAAAAACAAGAATCATTCTAAAAAATAAAAATTGTCCTATTTGTGGTTACGAGCTAAATGTAATTCTTTAGATTACTTGTATATAAAGTAATCGTGTAAGTGCCTAAAATAGGAAATTCACTAAATCTATCCTATGCTTTAACTTTAGTTGGGGCTGTCGCACTTAGGTAAGTGCGACAGCTCCAATCTTTATTTATTGTTTCTAAATTATTTACAATTTTAAAATTAAGTCTAACATTTCTTCAGCAGTCCATTTAGATATCGTAAAGCTATGTAACAAGTTTCATTGTTTATCATATGTATAATAAGTTCCTTTTTATCTATACATTTTATTTTTTTAGTATTTACCAAATAAGATCTATGTGGTTTATAGTAGCTATCTGGTAATACTTCTTCTATTTCTTTTAATGTTCCATGAAATTCTATCGTTTCATCTTTAGTATGAATTCTTATCCTATGATTCTTATCTGTTGTTTCAAAAAATAAAATATCATCTGGATTAAAATAAATTACCTTATTTCCAACATTGATTTGTATAGGTCCTGTTTTAACACTGGAACTTTTATAATCATTATAAGCTTCCTTAATACATTCATTAATTTTATTTTCCATTTTATTTAAATCATTTTTTACTATATAGTCCATAGCTTGTACTTTATATTCAAATGTAAGTAATGTAAGTTCTGCATGGGATGTTACAAATACAATATATCCCATAGGATCATACTTTCTAATCTTTTTTGCAAGCTCTATTCCATTGATTTCACTTTTTAATTCCACATCTAGAAAATATATAAATGGCTTTACTCTACGATCTTCTACATATTTAATTACATCATCTGGATTATCAGTAGTTAAAGCAATACTAATTCCTAAATTTAATTTTTTCAATTGATTTATAATAATATCTTCTATTACTTTTCTTTGGTAGTTGTTATCTTCACAAATTATGATATCAAGCATTTTTTCTTTCCCCTTTTGACAATAATATTTTTAGTTCAATATAATTATACCAATATTATTATTCGTTGGTAAATACATTAACATTATACTATAATTTCCCTTATATTTTTACATTATTTAACATAGATTTGTAAAACCTTTGTTTATTCTACATAAAAAGTTTTATTTTTACAAATATATTACTTATTTTTTTCCATTTTCAACATCAACTTTAATTATTAATAATATATAAATTGGTTATGGTGCAAATATATTAAATCTAAAAAAATTCCTATTTATAATTTAATTTTTATGCTACTAAACCCTATTCTCCCAGTAATTTAGCTTTTGCTACAGTTATACATATGTTTTATAATATTTCCCATTATTTTCATCAATACTTAACTTAACAATACTGATTTTTCTACAGATTGGCAGACTTTCCCCTTACCCCAAAATTATTTCTTCCATATTATATTTCATTGTATATTTTACAAAGCGTAATGGCTCCAATACCTTGTCCATAGTAAATTCAGACTCATATACTTCAATTTTTTCAAAGTCTTCCTACTCTGTCCAAACCTCAACTAACTCTGACTTATTTACCTTCTTTTTCACTTCCCTAATGCTTTTATTATTGTTATTTTTGGTTCTAACAATTGCATGTACCCCATGTTCGATGCAATGATTAATCCAAACTGAATTACAGGCTATAGCATCATAAACTACAACATCAATTAGACTTTTATGAACACTTACTACATCTGTGAGGAGCCTTTTGGCTACATTTTGTTCTCCTTCATTCTTTGATGCTGAATCTTGCCCAGGCTTATAATTTTCAAAATCAATAACAAGCTTGGGTGCTTCTCCAACTATTGACATGACGGCTCCACTATGAAAACAATGAGCTTTATTTTTCAAACATTCGTGACAGCTTTTCTTATTACTTCCGAAAAACTTTGTTCCGTCTATAGCCACCACTGTAAGCCCATCAATTGTTCCATTTTCAAAAACTTTATTTTCTACTGCCTTTTTTATTATACTTTTATTTATTTCTTTTAAGCCTTTTATATCAATGACTTTAATTTAACAAAAATGAGGTTTCATTTATAGTGAAAATTCTCCGAATTTGATACACTTTTTAAATTGCTAAAAACACTAGTGATATCAATGGATTTAAAATTCAGAAGCTAAACTGCTGATAGAGTGTACTAACGTTTAGTGTACAATGTAGAATAGCTTACAAATCACTACTATAAACCGCTGTAACCTTCTATATTAATTGGATTACAGCGATTTTACTGTGTACAAAAGACTTTGTATTGCAGTAGGTACATAAAAATAAGCGGTTTGTACACAGTATCATACATAACCACTTATACTAATAATCACCACTTTTATGGTCTGGAAAAAATCTGATAAAACTACACAGGTTCTTTTATTTCTTGTTTCAAGGCAACCTTAATTACCGTGTACCAAGCTATGTCCTATTATATGCAAAGTTAGACCTTAAAAAGAAAAATTCCAACAGATGCCTTTACAGCATCCATTGGAATTTTGTTATTAGCTTGAATCAGACATCAAAAGAAGTTTTTACAAAAGGTCCTACTTTTCTATAGACAATTGCATTGAAACCTCTTTTTGATGGCTGTTTGTTGCTTTTAGAGTATGTTTTTCTCTCAGTTAACTGCAAACTTACTACAGAATTATTATTATTCAGTAAACTATACCATAAATATTATTTTATTTACTCATTTTGTACTTGTATACTATTTATGAAACTAGCTATTTAATAATTTTGCATTCACTTATTAAAAATTTTCTTCTTCATCTTCTATTAATTGAGCAAAATAATCACTATAACTATCCCATTCATCTGGTTTTGATATAAAAGATTTATCATTTAGTTTTGTAACCTCTACAGCATCACACCAAATTATTGAAGGTATATTTTTAGTATCCATAACAATAAGACTTTCTGGTGGTTCTGATAATACTATATATCTTAATGGTAAATCTACAGTATTTCTTAACCTAATAGTTTCATTAATTATATTAGTTTCACCATCATTACTTGAGAAAGAATAATTACTAATCCCCCCTAAATATCCTCCACTATAAAATGATTCAATTTCACAGAAATCTTCTGGCAATTTTACATTGAGTGTTTTCTCTATTTCAGATAATACTTCTTTATTAACTCCATCACTTGGTTGTAAGTTTAAATAACGTTCTTTTAATTCTTTATTATTCATTGACTATTATACATTGGGTATCTCTATTACATCACCATCAGATTCTTCTATAAATACCTTAGTTATATCAGGATTATTCTTTTTCAACTTAAAAATTTGAACCTTTGTTAATGGTGGTATAAACTTAATATTGTTTACTACAAATTTATTATTTAAAATCTTCTTCTCTGTTTCTGAAATAAAGTTCCCCCACTCTTTTAAATTAGGATTTTTTAGTTCTTCTCTATTATCTAAAATTCTATATCCATCAGCATCATAAAAAATCATTAATGCAGTGCCTAAATCACAGTACTTGTTATTTATTATACTATACGGAATCTCAAAACCATTATCCCAATTGTAATTTCCTGCTATTATATGCAATAATTCAGAATCTGTTATACAATTAATTTCATCTATACTCTTTTGTTTATTTTCACTATAAAGCAATTTATATACATATTCCTTTCTTGAATTATCCATTTTAAATCCTCCTAACCATTACTTCCTAATTCTATCTAAACTTCTTTCCCATAAGTCTACAGTAGCTCCTTGACTTGGATACAATGGTACTCCACTTTCTTGTAATCTTCTTAAATCATTCTGTAAATCAAAAACTTGCTTTTGGAGTACATCAACACTTTGATTAATGTCTAATTTATTTAATTCATTTCTTACTACATCATTATATACCGAATGATATGCTCTATGTCTTGACATAGCACTCAATTCAGCATCTGGAGTTCTTAACAATATACCATTTGATGCATTATCCAAATCCATTCCTATTTTTTGAATTACTGGATTGTCGGCCATCTCTGCTGGGATTATATGTTGTGCTTGATTTCCGGTCCATTTCGTTGACCTTTTTAGTCCCATTGATTCCATGGTATGATAAACGCCATT
>NZ_JAEEGC010000152.1 GCF_019207025.1 Clostridium thailandense
TCGAAGATTTAGAAGAAATCAGCATCTGGTGATAATGACGTGAAGGTAACACCCGTTCCCATTCCGAACACGACGGTTAAGCTTCACAGTGCCGATGGTACTGCAGAGGAGACTCTGTGGGAGAGTAGGTCGTTGCCAGGTAATTAAAAAAATCACTAAGCAAATAGATTGCTTAGTGATTTTTGCTTTTTGAGTCTTTAGGATTTAGTTTATTTTTACTGCAATTTAAAATGGAGCATTTCTAAATTCCTTTATGTCAAGTTTGTATGATATAGAAAAATTGAAAAGAGAGTATATTAAGGAAGCTCAGGAAAAGTATATCCTCATGCTGTAATTGATAAAATATACGATGAAAAAGTTAATAAAAAGTATCGTGCAGTATTCTTAGAAAATAAATATCTTAAAATAATGGTTTTACCCGAAATTAGTGGAAGAATCTAAAGAGCATTAGATAAAACCAATGGTTATGATTTTGTATATTTTAATCATGTTATTAAACCAGCATTAGTTGGAATTGCAGGTTTTACTTTGTATCCTGAAAAAGCTTATCTTGAAATTAAGGCTCAACTGTATAATAGAACTTCTGTACCTCAAACTTTCTTATGGTGGGCAAATCCAGCAGTAGCAGTGAATGATCATCATACACAATCTGTATTTCCACCAAATGTACATGCGGTGTTTGATCACGGAAAAAGAGATGTGTCAAAGTTTCCAATAGCTACGGGAATGGACTATTCTGCAGGAGTTGATATATCTAGATATAAAACATAGCTGTTTCTACGTTCTATATGGCATATCATTCAGATTATAACTTTGTCAGTGGATATGACTACAGTAAAAATGTATAGTTACTTTATGTAGCCGATCACCATATTTCTCCAGAAAAGAAGTAGTGGACTTGGGGATGTGGGAAATTTAGAAAAGTTTAGGATATAAATCTTACTGATGGAGATGGTCCATATATTGAATTAATGACAGGAGTGTATAAAGATAATCAGCCAGATTTTACATGGATGCATCCTTATGAGGAGAAGACTTTCAAATAATATTTTATGCCTTATAAAAACGCAGGAATAGTTAAGAATGCAACTATTGATGTAGCAGTAAATCTTAAAGTTTTAGAAAAAAAGGTTTTTGTAGATGTATATGCTGTCTTATTTTAAGGATTCTTTTATTGAACTTAAGGGTAGTAAAAAATATATATACAAGAGCGCGTTGAAATTTGACCTCTAAATATCTACAGTAAAGTTGAAGAGCTTGAAGACTACGAGAAAGAAAGTAATTTTATTTTAACTGTTAAAAATTTTAAAGGAGAAGAACTGGTTTCTTATAGGCATAAAGAGAAAAAGAATGAAAAGATGACCTTTAGCCTGAAGAAATAAAGACTATTGAAGAATTATATCTTTCTGGACTTCACCTTGAGCAATATAGACATGCTATTACATCCACTAAAAACAATCCAAACTATAATTATTATTAAAAATGTCTTCTTATCATAGTCAGGAACTGTATAGTTTAAAGGGAAAGTATTAGGTAAAGAAAATTTATTTGAATAACTACTATCAATAAAGCTGCCTAATTCTTTATTATTATAAATTATATCCTTATATGGATACATTGAATGAAGAGGATAGAAAAAATTTAACATTTAAAACTCTAATAAGGTAACGGTTACATTATAATAAAATCAAAGATTACAGAAAATTTGGTTATCTTACTTTATAGAGGTGAAGATTATGGAAAATGTATTAGAATTCAGAAATATAACTAAATACTTTCCTGGAGTTAAAGCCTCAGATAACAGTATTTTCAAGGTTAAAAGTAGAGAGGTATTAAGCAATTGATATCAAAGTAGTAACAAAAGAAAACTATAAGCAAGTGATGGGAAATGCAGCTAATTAGAATTAAGGATGATAATTGAAAAGCAATTCAAATATAATTAAATATTATTTTAGATTCTAATGTGGACCTTTGATGTATAAAATCAAGGGTCCTTATAGAGTAAAAAATTTAAAAATAAATATAATAATTAATAAATAGCAACGACTACTCTATCAGGCGTATCACTATGGTAAATAATGAGGATATAAAAGAATAATTGAGTATTATTAGGGAGAATCACGCTAAATACAGTTACAACTGATTTAAAATAGTTTTATACGTGGTAAGATATCACTTGTCGCTTGAAGGAGTGGCAAAGACAAGACAAAATGTTGTTTAATAACAATGTATAATGACGCGGGGTGGAGCAGCTGGTAGCTCGTCGGGCTCATAACCCGAAGGTCGTAGGTTCAAGTCCTACCTCCGCAACCAAAAAGTATTGACACAAATTAGTTTGTGTGATATTATGTAAAAGCTGTCAGAGATGACTTAACTTATCAAGTTTAACTAGTAAAGTTGGTAACAAATTATTAGTTGACAAGCTAAAGTAAAGATGATAAGATGTAAAAGTTGCTTAAACAGAGTAACGATGATCCTTGAAAATTAAACAGAGGTTAAAAGCTTAAATAGCTTTTATTAAGTAAAGTAAACCAGCAATTCTTTTGA
>NZ_JAEEGC010000153.1 GCF_019207025.1 Clostridium thailandense
TTTAAGCCCGCCAATCGGCAGACTTATTAGTCATGTATTTAATTAGGTTATTTTTAGAATAAGTTTTCAGGACAGTCCCTTTAAGATATTTCCATTTCCCTTGATAATTTGCTACTAGAGTTCTTGGCCTCTTTCAGAAGCTTCTGCTATTGCTTTAGTTTTTTGAACTGTGCCCTTTGGATGCTTGTGGTGGTGCATAAATGGAATACAGCTTAAGTGGCATAGATCCTGTATTTATTATATTGTGCCATGTTCCAGCAGGTATCATGATTGCAATTTCATCACGTATCCTCATTTGAAAGTTAAGGTTATTTTTTCTAGGACCCATTTTAACAATTCCTTGACCTTGTTGGGTTAAAATAAGGGCATGGATATATACATCCTTTCATAGTTTTACAATGCTATAATATGTTTTAACCTCTAAAAATGTGCTTTAATTCGCAAAAACTGAGATTTTAAGTTACGTGTATGGATTTTTAAAAGAGAGTAAGGAGAGAATAAAACTATTAGTAAATAGAAAGGATTATACTTAGCAAGAGATATTAATTGAATTTAATGTAAAAAAATAAAAGGTGATGTTCCACAATAGAAGACATCACCTTTTATTTTATTACATGCATTATTTGAAGTTCCATAAAATAATCATACTTGGAGGAGACAGATAAATCAACCATCTTTGATATTAGAAATGCTGTATCATCTATTTTTATATCTTTAATATTTGCATATCTAGTTATATCCCTTATTGCAAGCATAGTATTTTCTTCTGAGTAAGCAAAAGCTTGAGTAATATAACGGCCTTCACGGAGAGTTTTTGATTTTAATCCAGGAATTTTTTTATCGGAAAATATACCAAAGCCCTTTACATGTAAATTTTGTGTCTTTTCATATTCTGGTAAAGAAAACATTAGGCACATAGAATTATTTTCCTTACTATCTATATTAATGATATTACTAATATTTCTAGTTACATATTTATCGATATCATAAATAGAAGTGTCCAGTTCAATATAATAAAGAGTACGACTCATAAGATATTGTTCATATATTTCAATTTTCTTAGGATATCTTTTTTGATTTTTAATATCAGCAATTAAAGTATTAGTAAGCTGCTTTGAGTATTCAAGAGCGGCTATTTTCTGGTCTAATTGTTCTGTATGTAACTCTAAAAGGGTTAATAACTTACTATTATCTTTGTCTTCGTTCAGTAGCTTTTTCACATCTTCTAATGGAATACACAATGTCTTGTTTAAATAGCGGATGACATCAATGATAAAAAACTGATCATAACTAAAATAACGATATTTAGTATCAGGAGATATATAGCTGGGTTTTAATAAGTTTAATTCATCATAATGACGCAAGGTTTTAGCTGATATCTTTAAAAAACGTGCTACTTCTCCAATGGTATATAAATTCGTCAATTTTTTCACACTCCAGTATTGACTTTGCCCCTATGGCAAAGTTTATAGTTATAGTATAAATTAAGATTTGCAAAGGAGTCAAGAAATTTGGAGGTTAGCATGAGTAAAATTAAAATTGTAATAGACGGTATGGAAGTATATGCAGATGAAAATAAAACAATTATGGAAGCAGCTGAAGAATCTGATATCTATATTCCTCACCTTTGCCATCATCCGGATCTACATGATGTTGGTGGATGCAGATTATGTGTTGTTGAAATACAAGGCACTGATGAGGCACAAACAGCCTGTACTACAAAAGTTGAAGAGGGAATGATAGTAAAAACAAAATCTGAAAAATTGGATAAGATGAGAAGGCTATCAATGGAATTGATGCTGGCAAATCATGTAGACGATTGCACAACTTGTCCTAAATACCTAAAATGTGAGCTGCAATCATTAATTCAATACTTAGGTGTCAGCACTTCAAGGTTAAGAAGAACGCTAAATGCAGTTATTGTGGATACAGAGAATCCATTAATTGTACGTGATTTAAATCGTTGTGTTGCATGCGGTAGATGCGTTAGAGTGTGCAGGGATGTAAGAGGTGTAGGTATTTTAGGCTTTGATAAAAATGAAGAAGAAAGAACTTATGTAGGAGTTAAAGATAATTTATCTCTAGAAAATGCAAATTGTCGTTTTTGTGGAGCCTGTGTGGAAGTTTGCCCTACAGGAGCTTTGCAGGATAAAAAAGGATTATTTAAAGAAGGAAATAGAGAGGAAGTACTAATACCTTGCAAGCATGAGTGTCCTGCAGAAATTAATGTTCCTAAGTATGTTCGTTTTATAAAAGAGGGTAATTTTGAAGAAGCAGCAGCAGTTATTCGTGAAAAAGCACCATTCCCTAAATCCTTAGGACTTGTTTGTATGCGTTTTTGTGAATCTGCCTGCAGAAGAAAAGATATAAATGGAGCAGTTTCAATTCGAGATCTAAAAAGATTTGCAGCAGAAAGTGACTCTTACAAATGGAAAGAGAAATCCTTTAAAAAGGAAAATACTAATAGAAAAATAGCTGTTATAGGATCGGGGCCAGCAGGGTTAACTGCAGCCTACTATCTTGCGAAATTAGGACATGCTGTTGATGTACATGAAAAACTTCCTGTTGCAGGTGGTATGTTATCAGCAGGTATTCCAGACTATCGTTTGCCAAAAGAAGTTGTAGACTCAGAAATTGATATTATTCGTGACGCAGGAGTTAATATTATTACAGGAAGCAAAATTGAATCGATAAAAGCACTTAAGGATAAGCAATATGATGTAGTTTTAATTGCTGTAGGAACAGATAAAGGGGTTAGAATTCCAATTCCCGGCTCTGACTTGAAGGATGTATATGTAAATATCGATTTCCTTAGAAGAGATTTAATAAATATGGATATCGATATGAAAAAATCCGTTGTTGTTTTAGGAGGCGGTAATGTAGCCTTTGATTGCGCAAGATCAGCAAAAAGACTGGGATGTGAAAAGGTATCTGTGGTTTGTTTGGAAGCTGCAGACAATATGACTGCTAGCAGCGAAGAATTAGAAGAAGCAAAAGATGAAGGAATACAGATTTATAATAGCAGAAATTTTGTGAAGATTGAAGAATGTGAAGGAAATGTTTCTGGAATAGTGTGCCAGGAGGTAGAAGATTTCTACTTTGATGAAAATAGAAAATTAATTTTAAATATAAAAGAAAATTCAGAGCATCTAATTTCTGGTGAAATGATAATATTTGCGACAGGACAAAGGGCTGATCTTACTGCCTTTGGAGAGATAGAATTAAGCCAAAGAGGACTTGTAAAGGTTGATGAAGGTTACAAGACAAATGTAGATGGAATCTTTGCTGTTGGAGATGCGGTAACTGGAACAGCTTCTGTTATTCAGGCAATAGCTGGGGCAAGAAAAGCAGCAGCAAGCATTGATATATATTTAGGAGGAGATGGTGTTATAGAAGAAAAGTTATCTTCAGAGCAGCCTTTAAATCCAGAGATAGGAATGGAAGAGGGCTTTGCAAAAAGAGAATGCAGCCATTATAAGTGTGTTTCAGTAGATAAAAGAATTGATAATTTTGATTTAATGACAGTTGGATTAGATGAAAGAACAGCTAAGTGTGAGGCATCTAGATGTCTTCAATGTGATTTGCGTCCACAACTTAAAAAATCAAAATTTTGGACAGAGTACAAAGTAAAGTAAGTAGGGGTGAAAAAATGTCTATAGAGAATATAAACATATCGGGGCATGGAATTAAAAATAACAGCGTCACAGACAAATGGAAAAGTAAAAAATTTAAAGAATTGGCGTGCCTTTTTATTGAGGATAGGAGACAGAGCGAAAATATCAAATACTTATTAGAAAATTATATGGAGCAAGTTATTGCTGGAATTAAGATATGTATAAAAGAGCTCGGAATAGAAAAAGTCAAAATTTATCTTAGTGAAGGTTATAGTGAATTTTTGAGTCAATTAGAAAAATATGAAATTGAAGTAGTTCTGGTTGGAAACAAAAAGCATTTTGAGAAAGAAGTATTTACTGATATAACTCTTGTTCATCATGCAGAAACTATGTTAGTTATTGGACGTTCTCTTACAGAAAAAAATTATATTCCTAAAAAAATCATTACAGTAGCAGGAGATATTAAGAATTCGGGGGTTTATGAAATTCCCTTTGGAACATCTTTAAGAGAAATTATCAATGAATATGGTAAGGGCAGTAAATCTGAAAAAGGAATTAAATTTGTACAGGTTGGTGGAAATACAGGTGCTGTCTTTACAGAGAAAGAGCTAGAGACACCATTTATATATTCTAACGTAATGGGTAATGGCACGATGCTAGAAACCGCAAAGCTTGAAGTTTATAATACAGACACCTGCGTTGTAAAATGGGTTGCAGGTAAAATGCTTCAAAATAGCAAAGAAACCTGCGGCAAATGTGTATATTGCAGAGAAGGTATTTATCAGCTTTATAAAATAATTAAGGATGCTACAGAAGGAAAAGGCAGAGATGGAGATATTGATCTAGCTATTGAGCTAAGTGAAACAATGAAAGCCGGAACACTATGTGATTTTGGAAAGAGTGCATCTAATCCTTTATATACGGGAATTAGTAAATTCAGAGATGAATTTGAGAAGCATATTGACAGAAAAATATGTAATACACTAAGCTGTACTGCTTATGTTAATTATTTTATCGATCCAAAAGTTTGTAATGGTTGCAGTGAATGTATTGAATGTCCTCAAAAAGCAATCAAGGGTGGAGAAAATCTAATTCATATTATTGACTCAGACTTATGTGATAAATGTGGAAAATGTGAAGAAATCTGCAGTATAAAAGCAGTAAAAAGATATGGAACAATAAGACCACAATTACCTTTAGAGCCAATAGCAGTTGGAAGTTATAGTGAAGGTGGATTAGGTGAGAAGAAAGGTCTTGGACTTGGAAGAAGAAGAAGAAAATAGTTAAATAAATGCTTGTAATATTTGCAAGCAGCTATTATATATAATTTAGGAGGTAAACAAATATGCGTGAAATGGAAGCAGATGTAATTATAGTAGGTGGAGGAGCAGCAGGAATGGCAGCAGCTATTTCAGCTGCAGAACAAGGTGCTGAGGTTGTTGTATTTGAAAAGGCAAATACAACTGGTGGATGTGCTAATATGGCAATGGGTTTACTTGGAGTAGAAACAAAAATGCAAAAAGATAGACTCATTGATTGTACAAGAGAGGGAGCATTCCAAAAATTTATGGATTATACACACTGGCGTTCAGATGCTAGATTAGTAAAGAATTATCTTTATAAATCAGCTAGCACAATTGAATGGTTAGAAGCTATGGGGGTAAAATTCGCATTACCATCAAAATATTTCCCAGGCTCAGAAGCAACATGGCATATTGTTCAGCCAAAAACAGGAGCACCTGGACTTAGAGCAGCTGCTACTATGATTAAAGCAATGACAGATAGAGCAGAAGAATTAGGCGTTAAAATTTGCTTAGAAACACCAGTTCAAAGATTAATTAAAGATGATGGTGAAGTTATTGGAATAGTTGCAAAAGATAAAGATGGAGAAATTGAAGTATATGGGTCAGCAGTTATTATTGCAACCGGTGGATTTGGAGACAGCCCTGAATTTATTAAGAAGTATACAAAATTTGAATGGGGAAAAGATTTATTCTCTTATAGAATTCCAGGACTTACAGGCGATGGAATCAGCATGGCATGGGAAGCAGGAGCAGCAAGAGATAGAATGGACATGGAATTAGTTTTCTTTGCACCTAACACAGGCGGATATGCTCCAATTGAACTTCCATTCAGACAACCAAATCTTTTTGTAAATTTAGATGGAGAAAGATTCTTTGATGAATCTGTAGTTGAAAATCCTGTATTTTCAGTTAATGCTATGATTAGGCAGAAAAATAGAACTGCTTTCTCAATTATTGATGAAAGCATTATGAAACTATATGAAAAAAATGGTCTAGACTTAATTAATGTAGTTACTTCAAATATAAGTATGGATGATTTTAAACAAGAAATGAATGAACTTATAAGGAACGGTAATGATGTTCTATTTATTGCAGATTCTATTGAAGAGTTGGCAGAGAAAACAGGAATTGATAAAGAAGGGCTTTTAAATACAATAAATGATTATAATGAAGCTTGCAAATCCAGAGATAATGTATTTAATAAAAATCCAAAATACTTAAAACAAATAGTAGGACCTAAATATTATGCTTTAAAATTTGCACCAAGTGCATATGGAAGCTTAGGTGGAATTAAAATTAACTACAAGACACAAGCAGTAGATGCAGAAGATAATGTAATACCAGGCTTATTTGCAGCAGGAACAGATGCAAATTCTATATGCAATCCTGATTATGTATTTGTTCTTCCTGGAAATACATTAGGGTTTGCAGTGAATTCAGGTAGAATGGCTGGCGAAAATGCTGTTCAGTATATCAAAGAACATTTCACAGAAGAATAGAAAAACTAAATATTAGGATTTAAATTGGACTGAATAAAGAATACTCCTTTCTGACAATAGATAAGATGAATTAATCTACAGATATTGCAGGAAGGAGCATTTTTATTTTTTTTCTAAATCAATGAATATGATATAATTACCGTAAATAAAGCCAAAATAGTAAATTATTGTACAGTGATTCTGATAAGAAAGCAAAGAAACAAATTGAGCCACTGCTAAAAGGAGAATTTTTAAATAATGATAAGTAAACAACAGGATAAATGTATTAACCTTAGTAACTCAGAATTAACTAATGTAGGAATCTACAGTATTAGCCATGCGTTGATTGACGGCTGTTGTGCAGCTATTATTGCTGCCAATATTGCTTTAGGAAAGTATGACTTAGGGATACTAAGTTACTACATAGTATTATATAATATCGTAGCCTTTGCTCTTCAGGCTCCTGTGGGACTAATAGTAGACAAGCTCTAAAGGCCAACTGAAGCCGCTGTTTTAGGATGTCTTCTGGTTTTGCTAGGCATATTTATCTATAGATGGGTAGGTTTTGCATTAATTATTTCTGGTTTGGGCAATGCATTTTTTCATGTAGGAGGCGGAGTAATAATACTAAACCTTAGGCCTGGCAAAGCATCGCTGCCTGGAATATACGTTGCACCTGGGGCTATGGGCTTATTAATATCAGCACCTTTATTATTTTTGGGAGTTGACATGCCACTTTTTGCTATAGTTGGAGTATTTCTTTTTAATCTTACAATGCCTGTGACCCTTGTAATTACTTCAATAATGCTGCCTGGCAAACCTGGGTTTGACTTTGGTTTAACCACTTTAGCCTTGATAATTGGAGTTTTTCCAACATTCACAGGTTTAAAGTCTGTACTTTGCTCTAACAATGGAGTAATGATTATGGGAACAGTTTTAATAATGGCTTTGCTATTAAGGATTGGATTAAAATCATTTCTTGGAGGCAGTGGTAGTAATATGTAAATGGAGACTTTTTAAATTTGCTCTCGGAAACAGTGAAAAATCTTTCTTGTTTTTATCCGTAATAATAAATTTATCATCGTATATCACAGGATTATTGATATTTTAGAAAGGCCTATATTATTCGTTTGATAGAGAATATAGGTCTTATTCTTGTGTTGACTTGCAATGAATCGAGTGTATAATGCTATTAAGGGACAAATTCATACAAGTTCCGCACGGATTCAACATTTTTAGTGCTGATAGTATTGAAGGAGGATTTTTTATGGAAATGAGCATGGGAAAAATCTTAAACAAATTAAAAAAGGATAACTCAGAACTTTATGTTAATCGACAGGAGTGTATATTGATTAACAATATAAAATTGTACAAACAAAATCAATTGAATTTTAAGCCGGATACTCTATATGTTATGAAGCCTTCAACTATTTTGAATTTATTACCTGAAATGGAATGTGTCAATATACTTTGTGTAGGTAAGTGCAATAACTGTTTAGAAAAAGCGCAAGAATTAAATATTAATATGTTAGTATTGAATGACAATGAGGAACTTGAAGTAGCTGTTGATGAAATACAGAATATTTTGGATAGACACCGTCAGCTTTTGAGAAATACAGCAATACTTTTTGAGATGCTTGCTGAAGGAAATGGTTTGCAACAAATAATGAACAAAGGATATGAAATGCTTGGAAATATGGTTTTATTAACTGATATGAGTATGAATGTTGTTTTGATCTCAGAAAATGCAAAGATGGATGATGATTTAAAAAAATGGATTTATGAAGATCCTACTGAAAGCTATAATAACTTTTATGTTAAACAGAGAGAAAAAAGGGGATTTGAAAAATCATACAAAGCTAAAACGCCTATATACATTAGTAAAGACGTGGATAGATATGCATATTTGTCTTCACATATATATGTTAATGATAAACAAGTTGGACATTTAACGATTGTAGAATTTGAAAGAAATTTTGAAGAAGATGATTATGAACTTATTTCTCTTCTAAGTAAGGTTGTTTCATTAGAAATGCAAAAAGACAGATTGATCTGTAATTCAAGGGGATTTTTATATGAATCTTTATTTTTGGATTTATTGGAAGGAAGAGTTAAAGATCCTATAATTATTGAGGATAGGATAAAGTCTTTAGATATAGACTTGGAAGAAAATCTTTATGTGTTTACAATTGTTGTTAGCAAGGATGAACAAACGAATACTAATCTTTCATTCATTAGAAATTTGCTGGAGGATATGATTAAAAGCAGTAAATCTGTAATTTATAATGATAATATCATGTTTCTGATTACTGCATCAAATGATGAAAAACCTCTATTGAAAGTTAATCTAAAAAAGTTAAAAAATTTCCTGCAAAACAATAAAATACACAGTGGACTCAGCTATTGTTTTCATAGCTTAAAAGATTTACAGGAATATTACAAACAATCATTAAAGGCTATTGAAATGGGCATTCACTTGAATAAAGAGGAAGTGATTTTTCCATATGAGGATTATGTTAAATACCATATAATGGACGTTTGCTCCAAGAATGAAAACTTGAAAACGTTTTGCCATCCATCAATTTTAAAACTTTTGGAGTACGATAGAATATATAATACTGACTTTACCAATAGTCTTTATACTTATCTTATCTATGAAAAAAGTCAGAAAGAAACAGCAGAAGCATTACATATACATCGGAGCACATTACTTTATCGGATTAAAAAAGCTGAAGAAATAATGAATATCAATTTAAAAAGTAGCGGATTAGTGTTTAATCTTTTAGTTTCATTTAAAATATTGGAGTTTATTGGAGAGGTGAAGTTTATAACCTGTATAGACAAAGAATAGGTGGAGCCATTTTTAGGACAAAATTATTTTTTATTTTTAAATTATATAAACTTAGATTTTATAATGGGGTATATGTTTTTGATACCTCATTTTTTGTGATTAAAAAATAACTACAACTTGTAGGGATATTTGTGATATTTTTAATACATTTTGATTAAGTGCTTATGTAGGGATATTTGTGATATTTTTCATACGTTTTGATTTAATACTTATGTATGATTATTTGTGACATTTTTCGTATATTTTGATTGAATACTTGCTTAAATCTATATGTTAAAATATAAACAACAAGTGAAAATTCAGGAAAATAAACTTTTTATAAGTGGAAAATTAATAAAAACAATGGTAAGACTCGGTGGAGATGTAGTTCTTGAAGGAGTGAAGAAACTAAAAATCAATTAAGGGATGATTTTGTATATAGTTTACTGTAATCGCTTACTTCTTGCAATTAGCATGTAATTATATCTTTAGAAAACTTCCACCAGAATTAAAATTGGAGGAGTAATTTAGATTTTAAATTTTAATAGAATTAGTGCTTGCGGAATTTCGCAAGCACTACATCGGGTCATTTAGGTTTTTAAGGCAAAATGCGTTAAAAGCCTCCTTGTGGTGTCTTGTTTTATTAGCGTAATTACATTATACCGCAATGGAGGAAAAAATAAAATAATAATTTTGGAGGTTGAGTAAACATTATGAAAAACAAGAAAATAAGTTTATTTTCCATGATCTTTTTTGGCTTGTGCAACGTATTAGTGTTATATACTGTTGCAGCTAATGCCAGTAAAGGTGTCAGCGGTATTGGTGTTTGGATTCTATTAGTACCGTTATTTTTAGTACCAAGTTGTCTGGTTATTGCAGAACTAGGATCTACCATGTCTGAAGATGGAGGAATTTATATTTGGACAAAGAGAGCCTTTGGAAACTTTATCTCATCCCAGGTTGCATGGTTGTACTGGGCCAACACGCTTTTCACAAATCCACTGGCCAGTGTGACACTTATTGGAGTTGTTTGCGGTTACTTTTTACCCAATGCATCAAATACTACGCAAATGTTCATGGTAATTGGTTTTTTGTGGTTTATAGCAGTCATTGGAATTGTAAATTCGGATGTTACCCAAAAACTAGCTTCTTACGGTGGAACGGTAATTTTAATATTATTAACTTTAATTAGTATTGGTGGTATAGCATATGGTTTAAAGTATGGGTTTGCAAACAATTTTGCTCCTGGAAATTTTAAACCAACATTATCATTGATACGTCAATTTGGACCTGTGGTTATTTTTAATGTTTTAGGTGTGGAATTATTGAGTTCGGTAGCAGGTAGAATGGATAATCCTAAAAAAAATGTACCGAAGTTTATAATAACAACAGGTTTATTAGTAGCTACGCTTTACATATTAGGATCAGCTGCTATATTATCGGTAATCCCAGTTGAAAAAATAAATAGTGTATCAGGATTTATGGACGCTATCAAAATTATGGTTACAGGTCTACTAGGAGCAAACTTCTCATTTGTATCAACATTGATAGTAATAGCATTTATATACGCTATGGTTGCCAGTGGAATAGGCTGGGCATTGGGTACTAGTTATGTAATATCTACAACTGGGCTTGATCAACAGTCAAAAATACTTGGGCACATTAATAAAAAATATGGTACACCTGATTATGTATACATGATTACAGCTGCTTTTGGAACTGTATATGTTGTATTTAATTATATGGGTGGTTCAAACGTTCAAGCTATTTTCTGGGTTATATTTTCCTTCTCATCAATGGTATTTTTAGCTCCATACTTATTTATGTATCCAGCAGTAATTAAATTAAGATATACAGAACCTGATTTAGAACGTCCTTATAAAATTCCTGGTGGAATGCTTGGAGTATGGTTCTGTGGAGGAATTACAACACTTAGCATTATATCTGCAATTGTGTGTTTTTCACTACCACCAGCAGGAACTGAAAATCCATTAATATATGAATTAAAGATGTGGGGTGGATTTGCTACTGTTGTATTGTTTGGTGTAGGACTTTATTTGAAAAATGCTAGAAAAGCAAAGCAAGAAACAGAAATGGAAAAAGTAGGTTAACTGGTTAGTTGACATCAAAGAAGAGGAGTGAATTAAATGAAAAAGCATGCAGATAGTATTTATGTAAGTTCTGCTATTTTTACAGGCAACAGTTTAGAGTCTATGAATGGAGCCATTGCAATAGCTGGTGATAGAATTATTGCAGTTGGCAGTATGGATTCCATGACTGAATATATAAACAGCAATACAAAAATTATTGATTGTGGTGATAAGCTCATTGCACCTGGATTTAATGATTCACATGTTCATTTTATGTATGGCGCAGTTCTGGCAGATGAAGACTTTTGTTTAGCTCTGCATGATTGTAAAAGTGAAGAAGAATGTGTGCAGAAAGTAAAGGAATTTGCAGATGCACATCCACATAATCCATGGATTTTTGGCAGTGGTTGGAATGAGAACATATGGCCTGGTGGAAAATCGCCAGATCGCCGTTCACTTGATGAACTTTTTCCTGATAGACCAGTTTATCTATCATCTTGGGACATTCATTCTGCATGGGTAAATAAAAAAGCACTAGAATTGATAGGATATGACAGAAATACACCAGATCTTGAAGATGGTTTTATTGATCATTTTCCAGATGGAGAACCAAGCGGTCTTTTAAGAGAACCAGGAGTGTGTGATCCTGTTCAGAAGCTAGTAATGCAGACTGCTAACTTTAAAGATTCTATTGATAAGTATATGAAAATAGCAGCAAAACATGGAGTAACTTCTCTTGGTAATGTACACCCTTATGGCGGAATTGAAGAAAAAGAAGCATTAGAAATTTATAAAAAACTAGAAGATGATGGTATCATAACCAGCAGAATTCATTTATTCGCTGAACTGAAAAAGGATTTGACAGGTGTAAAAGAATACGAAAAAGAATACTGTTCTAAGAAGCTTCGTTTTGCGGGGTTGAAAAAGATTACAGATGGGCTGTGTGAATCTCATACTGGATACCTATTAGAACCTTATGCAGATGATCCAACTACCAAAGGTGAATTACAGGTTAAACCAGAAGAATTAAAAGAATTGATAATCAATGCAGATAGGGAAGGATACAGTGTTAGACTTCATTGTATCGGAGACGGTGCAGTAAGAAATGCATTAGATTGCTTTGAGGCAGCACAGCAGGTTAATGGTAAAAAAGGTATTAACCATGCTATTGAACATATAGAGAACTGTCATATAGATGATGTTCCACGTTTTGCAAAATTGGGAGTCATGGCCTCCATGCAGCCTATGCATCTAATCATGAATATAGATGGCTATCCAGCATTTGTGGGGGAAAAGCGATTGAAAACTACATGGCCAATGAGATCCTTGATTGATGCCGGCACTAGAATAACCTTTGGCACTGATTTTCCAGTTGTAAGCTTAAATCCAATGGAAGGAATCTATGCAGCCATTACCCGCCAAACTTTTGACGGATATCCAGAAGGTGGATTTGTTCCAAATCAGTGTATAACACTTGGAGAGGCATTACAGTCCTATACCTATGGCTCTGCTTTGGTAGCGAATTATGGCAATGAGCTGGGAACATTGAGTGTAGGTAAGCTTGCTGATATTGTAGTTCTTGATAAGAATTTATTTACTGCTACGCCAAAAGAAATTCTAGAAACTAAGGTACTTATGACAATGGTAGGCGGTGAAGTTGTATATAGCGATCCTGACAATTCTTTATTGGGGTTGAACAAAATTCTAAGCATATTTTAATAATATGTGATCAAAAATAGTCCATAACAATGATTATTGCCAAGCTCAGTGATCAGTGGGCAGTAAGACAAAATATTAATTGAAATAATAAATTTACATAGAAAAGGAAGGTTATTACTATGGCAAATGAAAGACCTGTACAGCTTGATATTCCAGCATTAGAAGTTGAAAAACTTTTTTACCTAGAAGCAAAATGTGATCCAATAATTCCTGTTGGAGATGTTGGAACAGCAGAATTAAATATTTATTGTATTTCAGAAGGGTATTTTGAAGGGGAAAAATTACGTGGTGAAATTTTAAAATTTGGTGCAGATTGGAATTATATGTATCCCAATAGATATGATGTAATGAAGACGAGGTATCTACTTAAAACTGATGATGGTGCAATTATATCTATTTCTACAGATGGCAGATATTTGAACACTCTTGAACAAGATCAGGCACTTGATAGAGGCGAATATGTTGATCCAAGAAATTATTACTTCAGGCAGCATATTTTCTTTGAAACTGGAGCAGAAAAATACAAATGGCTTAATGGCGTTATTGCTTTTGCAGTAATGGGAATTAAGCCAACTGGAGAAATCTGCTACAACGCATATATGCTCAAATAGTTAAGAGAAAGAGTTGTGTCAAGTGTACCTTTGACACAACTCTTTTGTTAAAAGTGATTTTAATCTTAATATAATAAAGGAGAGAAAATAAATGAAAAATAAAAAAGGAGATTTTTGGTGGGGATTTGCTTTGTTTCTTTGGATATTAATCTTGGCAATACCATCTTCTCGTGCAGTATTTATAGGAGTAACGGATGCTCATCCGTATATGGGGGGATTTTTTAAATTTTGTATATTAGCAACAATGGGGGACCTACTTGGAATTAGAATTTTAAAAAGTGAGTGGATTATACCTAAAGGAGTTGTCTTTAAGGCAATGGTTTGGGGAATATTAGGAATGATGATTACCCTTGTATTTACTGTCTTTGCTGGTGGTACTGTAGTTGCACAGACAGCAGGAAGACTTCCCTTTGCAGGTTCAAAACTAGCACAAGCATTCTTTGGAAGTGCAATTATGAATTTAACTTTTGGACCTATGATGTATATTTATCATAAGTTTGGAGATTTATTTATTGACTTAAGGTATGAGAAAAAGGGCAAAAATATAACTATTAAAGATTTTGTAGATAGAGTGGATTGGTATACAATGGTTAGTTTTTCCTGGCTTAAAACTTGTACATTAGTTTGGATACCATGTCATACAGCAGTATTTTTGTTGCCGCCACAATACAGAGTACTTGCATCTGCCTTTTTATCTATACTATTAGGAATTTTAGTAGCAATTTCAAAAAAAGGCAGTCAGAAGTCTGAACTTTTAATAGAAAGTGCTTAATAATTAGTATATCATAATTTTTCATAGTATTTTATCACTCGCTTTTTATTTATATTAGTGAATAATAAAATAATAAAGCAAAAATATTCATGGTGCATTAAGTTTTAGTTAATTTTATTAAATATTTAAAGCAATGAGTATAATATAAAAAAGGTGTCTCAAAACTAATTACTTAATTTCAAGACACCTTTTTTTTATATAAGTGGATTGTGCATGCAAATTTTTAGCGTTGTGCTTCGTATTGTTTTAAAAGTTTAACAAATAATTCAGGAACTTTTTCCATATTTTCAGGAGATTCAATAAATGCAATACGGAATTGAGTACTTCCTGGATTAGGTTTACCCTTCTTAATATCGTAGAAACCTTTTAAAGGTGCTACTAGAAGAGTAGTATCTACTCCATTGTAATTTACTGAGCCTTTTTGTGCACAGTATAAAACGAAATCGATTGAATCAAAGCCTGGTTTTACAATATTTCTAACATCAATTACTGAGTATATAGATGCATCTGGGCTTGAAACGATAAGACCAGGTTCTAGTTTTTTAATGCCATCGTATAATTTAAACATGATTCCTTTATAATATTCACGAAGGCCTTTGCACCATTCAGCAATGTTTTCTTTATGTTATAGGAATTTTTTATTTTTTTATGTTAAAAAAGTGCCCGTGAAGGCTTGAGAAAACTTATATGTAGGCTTAATTTAAAATATTAACAGTAATATATTGACAGCGATTTGAAAGTAATAATAAGGTAAGATATAGAAAAGTATTTTCGAGGGAATATAAAATGGGAGTAATTAAGGAGATTTTTAAAGATCATTGGAAGGACTTTGTAGTATTGTATTCTAATAAGATAAGAAAAACTATATTTAGTGAAGTAGAGAAGATGCTCGAATGTGGTTCTTTAGAAAAAGGCTTTATAGAATTTAAATGCGAAGCATGTGGAGAAACAAAAAGAGTAGGATTTAGATTTAAAATGGAATCCACATGTACATATGCTTGTTACTGAAGGTTGAGAGGGTAATGTTACTATTTTTAAGAAAATGAACTATATAAATTATGAAGCATTAAGAAAAAGGTGGCAAAAACTTCTACTAGATGAATTAGAATTGAGAATGATAAATAAAAAGAAGTGGTTTAGAGATTTAAAAAATAAAATATATAGGAATACAAAAGAAGAATTTTATGTATATGCAAAAGTATAGTTAAGACAACGGAAGTTGCTTTAAAGTATGTGGGAAGATATGCAGCAAGACCAGCCATTGCAGAATCAAGGATAACTAAATATGACGGAAAAAAGGTAACTTTCTACTATGAAAGACACGAAGATGGAAAAAGAGTAGAGGAAACAATAGATGTTATAGATTTTATAGGAAAATTAATAAGACATATTCCTGAAAAGGGCTTTAAGATGATAAGATACTATGGAACTTATGCAAAAAGTAAAAAGCATAAAGAAAAGTTTTTTAAGTTAATGAGAGAAGTGATATTAGAAACAAAAAGAAAATTAAGAAAGAAGATATTAAGTGAAAATAAAAGAAAACTTGAAGAGTTAATGCATACATATGGAGCGATAAAAGGATTAATTCATGATAAAATGGAACCACTATATATAGGTGGAAACATAATGGGAAAAAAGAATAAAAAAATAAAAGACAAGCAAATGGCAAAATTTAAAGCTAAAAATGAAAAAAGTAAAGAAGTAGAAGAATCCATACAATATGTGTGTACAGAGTGTGGATAAGAAGGGTTGATACCAGAAGGTGTGGTAGAATATTTTGATATTATGGATGATGGAGATATAGCAGAGCCGCCTACTTTTAGTTGTGAGAAATGCGGTGGCATTATGAAGCCTAAAAAATATGAAGGAGTTCACGGTATAACTTATGAATTTTAAAAATGCGTTAGCATTCTGAATGCTTTCGCATTGATTTTTAATGAAATAAATTGGTGTAAAAGTAATAATTATACTGAAAAGTTTAAAATGCAAGCTACCGCTTCAAAAAGCGATAGCTATAAAAGCGTGGCCAAAAAGCCACGCTTATTTTAAAATCCATTATCTCTGGAAATACAGATCCAATATTTTTAAGTGAACTTGCATGTGGAACTGCAAGAAATAAGATTCCTGAACTTCAGAAAGCATTGAAAGGTAATATTAAAGAACATCAGGTTATCATGTTAAAACATCAGTTAGATCATATTGATATTCTCTCTGGAATTATCTCTGAACTAGATGAAGACATTAAAAAAAAAACCGAAACTAGCTTTAATCAGATAGAATTGTTAGATGAAATACCTGGGATTGGGGTACGAAGCGCAGAGAGAA
>NZ_JAEEGC010000154.1 GCF_019207025.1 Clostridium thailandense
ATCATGATTGTCTGTCGCACTTAGGTAAGTGCGACAGCCCCTTCTGTCGCACTTAGGTAAGTGCGACAGCCCCTTCTTATTGTTTTATGAATACCACGGGTTAAACCCGTGGTTCCAAAAAGCTTATAGCTATGAGTAGAAAAAAATAAAACCTCCGATGTAAAATGAAAGTAGGTTTGCCGACCACAATCATAAAACAAAGGAGGTACATCCAATATGGATAATAGTAGTTTAGCACATACAAAATCAGATTGTAAATATCATATAGTTTTTGCGCCTAAATATAGGAGGCAAATAATATATGGAAAAATAAAGGCAGATATAGGTCAAATACTAAGAAAACTATGCGAAATGAAAGGTGTAAAAATTATAGAAGCAAATGCATGTAAAGATCATATACATATGCTTGTGGATATACCACCAAAATTAAGTGTATCACAATTTATGGGATATCTAAAAGGAAAGAGTTCATTAATGATATTTGATAGACATGCAAATTTGAAATATAAATATGGAAACAGACAGTTTTGGTGTAAAGGATATTATGAGTGTTATATATTAGGAAAACCAACAAGCTCTGTTCGTGTATAGGTGTCTTATCCTACCTGTAAATGCGAGTTGACTTCGATATACTGGATAATGCGGCGTAACTCGTCTGCAAACTTAAACCGTATGCTGATGTCGCCGCCCTCGTATACCTTGATATGGTCAACCAGTTCAATTAAGATTTCCCTTGTCAGCTTGTCGATATTCTCGTATTTTCGGAAAGTTGCTAAAAAAGGATTTTCGGTGTCAATGCCATTTTCCAGTTCGTCCCGCTCTTTTTTCAGATTGGTAATCACTGTGCCAATGGCTTCATTTTGCTGTTCGTAATCTTCACTCATGTGGCGGTAATCATTATGTGTTATATGACCGTCTTTCCAGTCCTGATAAAGTGCTTGCTTGTACCGCATGATTTTGGCAAGCTCTTTTTCTTTTGCGGTAATCAATTCATTCAGCCGTATCGACTGGCTTTTTTTGAGCGGAGCCAAGTTGATTTTTGATACAATAGCGGAATAGCTGACTGCAAGATGTACCTGTTGCCGGATTGCATAGAGTACAGCCGCTTCAAGCCTTGTGCTTTTAATAGAGTGCATAGTGCAGGCTTTTTTAGAAAGGCTCTTGTATGTTCCGCATTGGTAGTAAACGTATAATTCCTTGCTTGCTATCCGCGACATTGCCCGTCCACAATCCCCACAGCGGAGAAAGCCGCTGAACAGATAAAGCTGTTTCTGTTTTGGAGAAGTGCGGGTGTCACGCTTTAGCAGTTGTTTAACCTTTTCGAAGGCTTCGCGGTCAATAATCGGTTCATGGGTATTTTGGACAACGATCCAGTCTTTTTCAGGTACAGCTTCGATTTTGTGTATCTTGTAGCTTTTCACACGGTTTCGCCCCTGTGCCATATCTCCAACATAGACGGGATTTTTCAACATATTGCTGATAGTAATGGTACTCCACATGGGCTGTGTCTGTCCGTTGGGGCATTTGTACTTTAATCCCTGACTTTGCTTGTAAACAGAAGGGCACATAACACCGTGATCGTTTAGATGATTCACAATATCCCTGACGGTCATACCGCTTAGATACATGGAAAAAATCTGCTTTACCACTTCGGCGGCTTCATAGTCTACCAACAAAGCGTGTTTATCATCGGGGGATTTGATGTAACCATAGGGAGCATAGGAGCCGATAAATTCACCGTTGCGCTTTTTATAGTCAAACACTTGCCGGATTTTCTTTGAGGTCTGATAGCAGTATTGGTCGTTCATCACGTTTGTTATGGGAACAAGAATACTGGAAACGCTGTCGGGATTTTTATAACTGTCTATCCCCTCGGCAAGACTGATAAACCGCACGTTCATTTTTACAAACAGGCTTTCAATCAGTTCTCCCGCTTCATAATAGTTTCTGGAAAGGCGGGAAAGGTCTTTGACGATAACGCAGTTTACTTTCCTTGTGTAAATATCAGTAATCAGTCTTTGAAAATCTTCGCGGTTGGTGTCCGTCCCGGTGAAGCCATCGTCAATATACGGCTCCTGAACACTTTCAAATTCGTCAATGTGCTGCTGGTAATAATCATCAAGCAAGTTTCTTTGATTTATGACGCTGTTGCTTTCATCCTTGCCCCGGTTCAAATCTTCTTTAGATAAACGGATATATTTCGCAAGATTCCAGCGTGTAAGATTATACGATAATTGAGAAACAGTCCTATTTGTTTCCCTGTTTTTGGTTCGTGCCATGCTTCCTCCTTCCTATCACATTACACCTATATTATACCATTTCAGCATGATGTGAACAATGTTGTCGAGGGCTTAAAAATGCCGTTAGATAGCGGATAGTACCGACTTCGGGCCAACTTGACCCGAAGTGACATGACCAATTATAGACCGCTTTTCTGCCGTATAAGAAAGTTGGTAATGACCTCCTGCAAGGGTGGAGCGTCCTCCGGGAACTCTACCTTTACCGCAGTATCTCCATAACGGAAGCAGTAAGGATTTTTTACCTGATTCAAAATATGTACCGCACGTTCCCCTTGAGGCAGGCTGTTATCGAAGTTGATTCCGCTAACATCTGTCAACTGTGATTTATCTACCGTGGCAATATCCACACCCTGCATTGTGTTGATTTGTTTCAGATCCACCATCGCTTTGTACCTCCTTTTCAAATGAAAAATATACTTTCAGTTTCCAGTTTGTCCTATGAGGAAACACAAACAGCCACCACTCTTATCAGCAAAAGTGATGGCTGTTAATCTTTCCTCACACTTCGGGCCAACTTGGCCCGAAGTTCAAATCTCCATTTATCATCACTGGGGAGAATACCGCGCCGTTATAAGTCGGCTTGTCGTAAGACAGAAAAAAGCAGCGCGGTACTCACTATATATAAAAGACGATAACCCGGACGGGCGGTGGCAACCGCCCTCATGGGAATTTCACCCCGCCCCATGCTGATGGCGCGACGGTCAATACTGTGACGCGTTCAAACCGTAAGTATCATTGTACCAATCAAAAGATTATCGCCAACCAGATTGCCATATCTGCCTTGTCACAGTTGGTAGGAATCGCTCACGCTCCATTTGGTCTTTCCCCCTTTCAACGGGCGGTCTTGGCATACCCTGCGGCTTGGCTCCCTTTTGATTGAACGTATCCGGGTTATCGGTATTCAGTTGTCAAAGAACGGCAGATGGAGAAAAAACTCCTTCTAATAGCCATGTGATTTGAAAGGCAAATTCGGAACTGGAAATCAAGACTTTTTCAAAAATTTCTCCATGCTTTTCAACCCTTTCTCAATAGCAACTCTGACGGCTTTTTCATTTACACCCTCTGCCCGCGCAATATCGGATTTACTCATGCCGAGTATGTAATGGGCGTAAATTCGCTTTCCTTGCTTGTCCAGCAAGGAAGCGATCGCGGAGTGCAGTTGTTCGGCAGTAATTTTACGCTCGTAAATTTCACAAGGGGAAAGGGATACGAAAAGAATATCCTTTTCAATCCCGTCGTCAGCGTCCAGTGAATAGTGGGCTTTGTTATAGAAGCGGCGGCGAATGTAATTCTTCTCCAACCGTTCTGCTTCCAGCAAAGCGTCTTTGATTTCATCGGGTATTTCAACAATAAAATCAGCGTTATAAAACGGGTAAAAATCCCGCAGATTGATTTTAGTCATAAGACGTTCCTCCATTTCGATTTTTAGGGAATATTGAATCGAAATGGAGAGGGAGGGGAGCAGCAGCGGGGCTGGACTTCGGGCCAACTTGGCCCGAAGTGGAAAGGCTTGTCCTGTATAACTGCTGTCAAAAAAGGGGACAAAAAAACGCCTTTAAGGGAAAGCTCTCGAAAGGTGTCGAATAAAAAATGAGCGGAATGCCCGCCCATGAATTGATATAATTTTTTATAATTATGCAGAAGAAAATCTTCGGCTATATATAGCCGTCACGGTAAGGTGACGGCTCCTCCATCGACCGATACAAAGCTCTTGTACGCATAAAAGCCCTCCAATCGCATTACTGTCATTGGAAGGCCCTCAAAAGCGCGCGTTTAATTACCTACCGACACCTAGCAATTTAGGCGTTTGGCAGTTTGTTTATAGGTATATCGGCCGATATACATACTGAAAATGGTCGCAATCGTTCAGAACGATATAATAAGGGATTTCATCGTTTACCAACAAATAATGTCCCAACACTTCCTCCCTTAATAATCTCATATAGTGCAGACGGATTTTTGCCGTTTGTAATGATAGTGTCAATCCCCTGTGCAGTAGCCAGATTTGCGGCTTGTAGTTTTGTTTTCATACCACCTGTACCACGCCGGGAGCCAGCCCCTCCGGCTAAAGATTGTACGCCCTCGTCTATTACACTGATACGCTTTATCAATTTGGCGTTGGGATAAAGCCGGGGATCGTTGTCATAAAAGCCGTCAATATCGGATAAAATCACCAGCTTTTGCGCCTTGCATAGTACAGCAACAACCGCAGAGAGCATATCGTTGTCACCAAACAGTCTATCCTCCGATTCAATCTCGGTATAGCTAACCGAATCATTTTCATTCACAATCGGGATAATACCCATTTCAAGCAAAGCGTCAAAGGTGTTTGTCAGATTTTCTTTCTTTTCCTCGATTTGTATATCATCGGCGTTTAGTAGGATTTGTGCGATGGTCTTATCGTAATCATTAAAGAATTTATCATATAAGAACATGATACTGCATTGCCCAACCGCAGCCGCAGCCTGTTTCAGCCGCATGGTTGTAGGTCTTGTTTTCATTTGCAGTTTATTTGTCCCTATGGCAATCGCGCCGGAGGATACTAAAATAATCTCATACCCCATGTTGTGAACATCGGATAATGCACAGGCAAGACGGTCAAAAGAACGCAGGTCATTCTGCCCGATTTCATTTGTCAGCGTGGAAGTACCGACTTTTACAACAATTCGATTTTGATACAATCCCATATTACACCTCAACAATAGCTGGCATATGCTTCACATAAGGCAAAAAATCGTGAATGATTTGCGCCGTTTTAATCTTCATATAGCCTGTGGTTGTACCATCGCTGCACCCATACCATTCTTCATGGGTAATATCTTTATCAAAGACAATTTGTACAGCATTATCTTTATCAAGCATTGCGCTAAATACAGTTGCCGCACCGATTTTCGTTCCCAACATCTTTTCCATTAAATCCGCAGGGGCGAAAGATACACGAGCTACTCCTAACGCATTGCTGAACTCCTTTGACTTAAAAGGCTTATCGCCTACCGTAATGAACAGATAAAAGGCTGTTTGCTGACGATTGCATAGAAACAGGGTCTTTACCATCTTCATATCCAGCTTTTTGTCAATCTGAACGCAATCCTCCATTGTAATTGCTTCATCTGTATCTACGCGCTCAAATGGAATATGTAGGTCATTAAGCGTATGGTATGTTTTTTCTTGCAATTCCGTCTTAAACTCGGACGGTGCAGTCGTATAAATATCACTTACTATGAACATCGTTTTTCCCTTTCTCTTGTAACTTTTGTGAAGTATTTTTCTTCGCCCCTGATGGAGCAGTTTCACCAATCCAAATAGAACCTAACAATAGGGCAGCCCCAATCAACTGTTGCATAGTCATTACCTCTCTTACTACCAAAGCCGAAATCAATAGTGATGTAAGAGGGTCAATATAGCTCAATACGGCGATACTTTGTGCTTTTAATCCTTTCATTCCGGCAAAAAATAAATAAAATCCAATTCCACCGTGTAGGACACCCAGCAGAAGCATGAGCATAACCGTTTTACCTGTGAGAGAAGAAAAAGAAAAGCCCTCTGTGAACAATAAAAATGGGAACAGCATTATAACCGACAAGCCAAGTTGCAAAAGCGTATTTGTTAGCCCATCAAGTCCTTTAATAAATTTATTGGTCAGTGTCAAGGTGGCATAGAAACTCGCCGCAATCAGTCCATAGCCAATGCCGAGGAAATGATTCCCAGTCATTTCCTGTGTGCTGTTTTGCAATATGAGGAATAGCCCCAGCAAAGCGACACCAATACATAGAGCCTTTTTCAGTGATAGCCTCTCTTTCAATATCAAAGTTGAAAGAATGATCACCAACACAGGTGCGAAGTAGTAACTTAAAGCGGCGTTAGCAATGGTTGTTTCCTTGTACGCTTGAAATAAAAAAATCCAATTTCCGCTTAATGCAATGCTTGCTACAAGCAAAGCTGTGGCATTTTTCTTCGCAATGTCCCATGATACTTTCTGTTTCTTGAAGCTGAAAATAACCAGCAAAAATATTGCTCCAATCAGCCCCAAGAACAATGCTATCTTACAGGAAGATAGGTTGATATATTTTGCAAATACTCCAACTGCGCCGAAGATAATCATCGACAGCACAAAATATAGTTTTTCTTTCACTATATGTTCCTACTTTCTAACGATAGAAATTGATAAAGTTTCACTTGAATTTCTATTACCTATAAAGTATCATATTTTTAAGAATAACAAAAGCGAATAATTATCATATAAAACATGATAAAATCAGATAATAAAAGGATGAACATCGTATGGATATGAACATTCAAAAATATATGGCTTTTGCCAAAACAGTGGAATATGGTAGTTTTACAAAAGCTGCCGAAGTGTTGAACTATTCCCAATCCGGTATCAGCCGTATGATTAACGATTTGGAGAAAGAATGGAGCGTGTCACTTCTTGAACGTGGGCGTGCTGGTGTACGCCTGACCTCCGATGGATTAAAGCTGTTGCCGTTTGCTCAAAGCGTATGTAACGAATATCAAAAATTACAAGCGCAGGTGGACGAGTTGAACGGCTTGCAGTCGGGGTTAATTCGGATTGGTACGTTTTCCAGCGTAGCGACCCATTGGCTCCCTAATATCATCAAGGAGTTTCAAAAGGACTACCCCAATATTGATTACGAGCTTCTGCTCGGCGACTACACAGAAATTGAAAACTGGATTTTAGAGGGGCGTGTGGACTGCGGCTTCCTCAAACTTCCTACACTTGCAGAGTTTGAAACAACTTTTTTGGAACAAGATAAGTTACTCGTGGTTCTACCAGAAAATCACCCACTAGCCGATTGTGAGTGCTTTCCTGTAAAATCACTGTGTGATTATCCTTTCATGCTTTTAGAGAAAGGTGCTAAAGCTGAAATATCGGAAATATTTGAAAAATGCAATCTTAAACCAAAGGTGCATTTTACGACATGGGACGATTATGCCATCATGTCAATGGTCGAAAGTGGATTAGGTATTAGTATTTTACCGGAGCTTATTTTGCAGCGTATTCCATACCGAATTGTAATAAAGGAGCTGGACATACCTGCTTATCGTAATATTGGTCTTGCAATGAGAGATAAAAAATCTGCTTCCCTCGCAGTTAAGCGATTTTTAGACTACTTGCCATGCAGAAACAGCCTTAAAAAAGGAAATTTGTAACGGTGGTTTCTCACAATTTTCAGCCCTCCCACAAACCGGCAAGCAGGGCAAGTGTATTGACACTTGCATATTTTTGAGATTTTCCCTGACGGGAAAACCCCAAAATTGCTTGTTGGGGAGTGCCTGCCCCAAACCCTGCGACTTCGGGCCAAGTTGGCCCGAAGTCGGTGCGTTGCACCTCATGTTGCGTCATGTTCGCTATCGCTCCATTTCCTTATTTTTCTGCGTGTCCGTCAGGCCAAGCAGATGGTCTATATTGCTTTTCACTGTTACAATTTCCTGCATGGCCTTTTTGGTTTCCCTGTACTCCCGGTAAGCCTTTTTCTTGTCGGCCGACAACCGCTGAAACTCCGTTTTGAGCGTATCCATTTTTGGGAGCTTCGTCCCAGACAGCAAACGCCGGAACGTGTCCTGCGCCGCCCGGTAGGCGGCAATATCGGCTTCATGCTCTGCAAGATATTTCCGGCTGTACTTTACCACCTTGTACCCCTCAAACACAGGTCGAGCTTTCGCATAATCTACCACCGCCGCCTTTAGCTCTGCATTGATATGTAGAGCAGCTTCGGTGGCTTTTATGCTGTCTGAAAGCGTATGGAAACGGTCGGTAAGCTCTGCGGTTTTTTGCTCCAAATCCGCATATTCCATCAGGCCGTTTTCCTGCAAATACTGTAAGGCTGCCGCCATCTGCTTGAGGTTGAATACCTTTGCCCAGCATTCATAAGCCGGGCCTTTTCCGGCTTTCATACGGGATTGAATATCTACAATCAGATTGACCTTGCGCCGTTCCTGCGGAGCGGCTTTGCCCTCAATCTCCGCATGTATATCCTCCTGCCCGTAGTCCTTGCCAAGCGTAGAAGCACGGAGCCGGGTAAAGCGTTCCTGCCCCTCTGTCCGGAAGCTGATTGTGCCGCCGCGCCCCTGCTTGATTTCATAACCAGCCGCCACCATTGCCCGTAAAAAGGTGTCCATATCCGGCGGCTTCGTTGCAAGGCAAATATCAATCTGCGCCTTTAATTTCTTTTGAAAAGTGGGCAGCTTGTGACCGCCGAGCCATTCCCCATAATGCTTGAATTTTCCCTTGCTGTGGCGTTTCGGATTGGTGATAACAGACAATCCGTTTTCAAGGCATATCCGGTCGGAGAGCCGCCGCACCGCACGGGCCGAACCGATAAAATCCCGGAATTTCCGGGTGCAGTCCAGCGAGGTAGAATTGTAGTAAATATGGCAATGAGGGTGGGGGCGGTCAGCATGAGAAACCACAAAAAAAGCGTGTCGGCCTTTTGTCCAGCGCATGGCAAGGTCATAGCTGATTTTAAGGGCATTATCCGGGTCTGTTTCGCCGGGCGGGAACGCCTGCCGGATTTGATAATACAGCACATCATTCTCCCGTTTTTGTTCCCGCCCTGTGATAGCCTTATACTTTGCTTTTGAGAGTGAAAATTCTGCATCAGCCGTGGCGGGGTCACATTCATAGGCAAGAATTAAATTGCCGCCCAGGGTCTTATCTGGATTTTTCCCGTAATCAAAACCGTCCTTTAAAGTTTCCATAATGGTCATGCCGCTTCCTGTATGACGGGTTATAAGGCGGGTTGTTGCCATGTGCAGTTCCTCCTTTCCTAGAAAAAACAACTTCGGGCCAAGTTGACCCGAAGTTGCCCGGCAGTTCGGCTATGCTACTGTTAGCTTACAATGAAAAAACGAAGCGAATTGTTCAGGCTGTGCAGTCCGTCAATGAGGTATTCCGCAATAGCAGGAATCCCAAGGGGAGAGATCAAAAACGACAGGAACAGGAACACGCCGAATCCCAGCTTTTCACCGCTTATCAGCAGGGCGATACTGATAAGAACGCCTATTCCGGAAACTACCTGTAAGAAAGCGGCGGCATAGCAGAACACAAATTCAATCATGGGTGTTGCTATCGTCAGCAGAACCACAAACGGCGCGGCGATAATCTTAAATATCAGCTTGATAAACTTCATAAAAAATCTCCTTTCATTGAGTGGCTTTCTTGTTGTATCCTACCTATATTTTACCATTTCGGGCAGGGTGCAACAATGTTGTCGAGGCCACACCGATCTTGTCCCGGGACTTCGGGACAAGTTGGCCCGAAGTTAGCTATATTTGGCTTGAATCCACAAGGAAAATTATGTATAATTAGAGGGAAAAATAAAATTTTAAAGCGAAACACGGGTTGCATTATAGTTGAGTGTTAATTTATTTGTATGAAGAACGTAAACAGTAGCTTTGCTTTTTCGGAAAGGAGCAAAAATGGACATTTCTATTCATAACTGCAATAATATTGACTCTGGTGATATACATATTGAAAATGGAAGATTAAATATTAAATATGCTATTAATGGTACTGGAAAATCAACGATTGCCCAAGCTATATCTTTATATATTTCAGGTGGGGCACTAACAGATTTACGTCCATTTAAGTATTTGAATGATGGAGAAGAAGACCATAACCCAAGTGTTATGATATCTGATGCCATTCAGAAAGTGGCTGTCTTCGATGAAAAATATATTGAAACCTATGCTTATCAAAAGGATGAGTTAGTAGCGAATAGTTTTGAGATATTTGTTAAAACGCCAAAATACGAAGAACATATGCGTAAAATTTCCGAGTTAATTTCTAGCATACAAACAGCTTTCCGTGACGACCCGGATCTAGATGCCCTTATTAATGATTTGACAACTTTTATCGACGGGTTTGGGAAAGCGCAGAGCGGCTATTCAAAAGCAGGCGATCTCGGAAAAAGTATTGGTAAAGGAAACAAGCTTGAGAATGTTCCCCCTGAACTTGCTGCATATGCTCCGTATTTAAGAACAGCAGGGACAAATCTAAAATGGCTAAAGTGGCAAACCGAGGGAAAAGATTATTTGGAAATCACTGATAAATGTCCGTATTGTGTTTCCGACATTTCAACACCTAAAGAAACCATCTTAAAAGTAAGCCAAGAGTATGATACTAAATATCTTTCTTCATTAAGCAAAATACTAGATGTATTTACCTCCTTAGAGGCTTATTTTTCAGAAGATACAAAAGCGACTGTGCAAATTATTTCAAAAAATGCTACTGGTATAACAACAGAGCAAATTGAGTTTCTTAAACGACTAAAAGACGAGGTAATTACTTTACGCGATAAGTTAACTGGTTTAAAATACTTAGGTTTTGCTTCATTGAGCAATGTAGATCGGGTAGCAGATGCATTACGCGAAAACATTATTGACTTAGCCTTTTACCGTCAGTTAGAAAGCGATTATACAAAATCTAAAATTGACAGGATTAATGCTTCGCTGAACGAAGTAATTACTGTTGCGGGGCAGTTACAAGGACAAGTTGCTCAGCAAAAAGAAGAAATAAGAAAGACTATAGAAAAACATAGTAAAGACATTAATGGTTTTCTTGAATCAGCAGGTTATCAATACAAAGTTTCAATTGTTCAGTCTACAGGGGAAAGCTACCGCTTAATCTTAACTTATACAGAACAGAGCGAGGGTATCGGAAATGTAAAAGAACATTTAAGTTATGGTGAGCGAAATGCTTTCGCTTTGGTATTGTTTATGTATCAAGCACTTAAAGAAAATGCGGATTTTATAATACTTGATGATCCTATTTCATCTTTTGATAATAATAAAAAGTTTGCTATTATGTCTATGCTTTTAGAGGGACAAACTCTTTTCAAGGAAAAACTGTATTGATGTTAACACATGATTTTGAGCCAATTATTGATATTGTTTGCACCTTGCGTGATATTTTCTCACCGTCAGCAAAAGCATACTTTATTTCAAATATTAATGGAACGTTAGATGAACATGTAATTACAAATACAGATGTCAAATCATGTGTTTCGGTATGCGAAAGTAATATTGCTGATTCTGCCGATATAATCCACAAGCTGATTTATTATAGGCGGCTTGTCGAGATCAACGATCAAAAGGATATAGTTTGGGATTTACTTTCTAACGTATTTCACAAAGATAGAGATATTCCCCAAATCAAAGATGAAGACGGAAGTCTGAGGGATATGACTCCTGACGAAATTGAATTAGCTACCAGTATCATTCAACAAAAGATTGATGACTTTGATTATTCAACTGTATATGCGCGTACCAAAAATATTTCAGATATGGTAGCACTGTATCGCAACTCTGCAAGTGGCTATGAAAAGGTTCAAATATATAGGATGTTAAAAGATGGCGATATGGAACGGGGCAGCGCAATGAAAAAATATGTAGATGAAACATTCCATGTGCAAAACGATTATTTATTCCAACTTAATCCAAGGCAGTACAAGATTGTACCGCAATATGTTCTTAATTATTGTGATAATGAAATTTGCACTATTGAAGAAAGCCTTGTTCAAACAGTTGGGTAGTCCTTGCAAAAAAATAAAATATTTAAAGGGGACAGATTAATCTGTCCCCTTCATTATAGCTCCACTATCGTCGTAAGCTGTTTGAGTACCTCTGAAACCCGGCCCCATAACTCGGTATAATCCTTTTGCAGAGCGGCAATTTCAGACGGATAAACGCCGTAGGTATTGGCATGAATGGCAACCTGATTCAGATTGTTGGCACATCTGCGTTGCAGGGAAACCAGCTCCCGGACAGGAGCGAGGTCAACATTCAGCACATAGCCATTGAGTGCCATTTTGCGGATATACGCACTTAAATTCTGTGTTCCGACCTGTGCCATACGTTCCCCAATGGCGGCGTATTCTTCCTCACTCACCCAAACGTAGAGGGGAACGCCCCGCCTGCGTTTGGGGCGGCTCACCGTTCCTCCCGTTCCCGGCTCCGGCGTTTTGCCGGCGGCTCCTTTACCCGGTCTTTGGGTTTTTCCTGCGGTATGGCCTGCGGAACAGGCAGAGGGGCATTATTGGGAATCCCATCAATCATGTTATAATTCTGTTCCGTGGAAAGCTCTGCATTTTTCGAATAATTATCCTTTTCCATTCTAAAAAACCTCCTTTTTGTGACTTCGGGCCAAGTTGACCCGAAGTGTTTACCTTTCTTTCTCTGTGCCTTTTTTGGGAGCAGGACGGGCGGCGTTGCCCTGTGCTGCCTGCTTTGCTCCCTCTGCCAGCCGGGCGGCAATGGATTTACTTTCTCCCGGTTCCCGCATGGGGGCTTTTCTATCGGGATTGCCGGGAGCCGCCCGAAGCTCATAATCGTCCACCTGCTTTGCTGTCAGGGGCGCGCCATACACAAGATAGCCCCACGCCAGAAAGCGGCCCTGTTCCACGCTTTCCCGCTTATCAAAATTCACAAGATACAGCGGGCCGTTCTCCGTTTTGGGGAACGTACCAATATCCACCGGCCTTTGCGTGGAATAATACTTGTAAGCCGTTTTTTCGGATACGCCGTAATCATGCTGATACTCCGAAACACGGTTCGCATAATCCCGTGTGGCGGCGGCTTTATCGGTGATATAGTGTCCCCAATAATAATCGCGCCTGCCGCTTTCGTCCTCGGTAAACTGCCATGTGGCAAAAGGCTGTACCGCCTGCGGATTTTCCCCCAAAACAAAGCCACGGCCATTCTCAAAGACAATGGCCCGTTTGATTTCATATCCTTTTACGTTATCGCTCATTTTCCCCTCCGTTCTCATACATAGAAATGTCACGCTGTTACCCTCAAAAAGCGGGGGCAGGAAGCATAGATACCTTTTCATTGAAACCGGGGCCGGAAAGCCCCGAAAATCAAGGCTTTTTCAACCAAACTTCGTGACACCTTACCCCTTGTTTCTGCGCCTGTGCCGCTGTTGGCGGCGACGGTCTGATTCGCGTTTTCCTTTTTGACGGCAGGCTTCGGAACAATAGGTCTTACTGGTAACAGGAAGATAGGCCGCACCGCAGATCGGGCAGGTCTTACGGGAAAGCAAAGCAGGGGTTCCGGCTAAATCAGCTTCCAGTACCGAGTCAAGCGGAAGCACGGCGGTTTGAAAATATTTGCAGTATGCGCCCGTCCAGTATTTATCCAGCATGTAGCAGCCGCCATAATCAAGGGGCAGACAGCCGTATTCCGGGTCATAGTTGGCACACATACCTGTTACCAGCCTGCGGATTGCGGCACGTTCCCGGCGGGTCAGTTCCCGGGGTTCGGCACTCATAAGTCCGACTTCGGGCCAACTTGGCCCGAAGTTCCCTCCCTTTGCGGAAAAATCAAATCCCGGTAACAAACGTCCACACAAACAGAGCCGTTCCAATAACTGCAATCCCGGCAGGGGGAGCTTTTCGGCGGTTTGCGCACCGGAGCCGGGCGGCAGGGGCGGGGCTTTTCTTTCATCATTTTTTCATAGGAGCTGTTGGTGAAATTCATACGTCCTCCCCGGTATCAGAAGTATCCCCGTCTACTTCCCACGGCGGGGTATCGTCCTCCTGCTCGTCGTAGGGGGCGGCTTCGTATTCGTCAAATTCGTCCTCTGCCAAAGCGGCCTGTTCTTGCTTCGGACGGTAAATCTTAAAATAATATCCGGCTCCGCCGCCAACCACTACAACCGCCAGCACCAGCAGGAGCATTGCAGGATTACTTTTTTGCTCCGGCTTCGTAGAGGTTTCTAAAGAAGTTTCAGAGCTTATATCTGTTTCAGAATCGCTTTCCGGCTCGGGAGTGGATACAACGGCGGTTTCATTTTCCACCGTATCCTCGGACTTCTCCGCAAGAGCCAGCAGGTCTTTTTCCGTCACAGCGTTCAAAAAATATACATTGTCCGTTTCCCGCTGAAGGTCAATTACAAGATAGAATACATTTTCGTCAGCGGTGGTAATGGTGTAAAACTGCTTTCCGTCCTCGTCCGTGGCGGTATTGACTACCGTTCCCGTTCCGGCAGGGGTAAAGGGATTGGGGTCGCTGGTTGTTTCAGAAGTTGCCGGAGCTTCTGTTACCTCCGGGGTTTCCTCACCTCCGCTGGCATAGGCCACGGTGCTAAAGGAAAATGCCATTAAAAAAACGGCGCACAGCGCCGCCGTCATACGAAATTTTCTCATTCTTCGATTTCCTCCTTTTCAGTTTGAACGGGTACTGCGGACTTCGGGCCAAGTTGGCCCGAAGTGGCGCCGCCTGCCTTTGCTACTTTCAGCAGGTCGGCAAGGTCGGTCAGGGAAATATCCATGCCGCGCACCGCGTCTACAATTTCCAGATTTTCAAGCTCGGTTTTCTGCTTTTCCAGCTCCCGCAGCTTTGTTTGAAACTCATTGATTTTATCCTTTGTTTTCTGTATATCCTTGCAAACACGTTCAATTTTTACGTTCAAAAGTTACCTCCTATTTTTCGTTAGGGCAAACGCCCATAGCCTAAAAAATGACTTTGCCAGTAGCTTGTATTGATCGAAGTGTACTGTATGGGGGAGCCGCAATGAATCATCATGCCGTTTCCAACGTAAATCCCCACATGGCTTGCGCCGGAAGTGTCGTAAGTGCCTTGAAAGAAAATCAGGTCGCCGGGCTGTGCTTCGTCCGATGGAATATGGGAACAGTAATTGAAAAGCCCTGTTGCAGTAGTTCGTCCCACGCTGCCCACGCCCGATTGATTGATTACCCAACACACAAAGCCGCTACAATCAAAGGAAGTGGTGGGAGAAGAACCGCCCCAAACATAGGGGTAGCCTAAATATTTCTCGGCTTCGGCAATCATGGCGGCAAATTCCGGGTCGGCCAGAGCTTCCGGCGGTATGTCGTAATCGGTGTATTCTTCCGCATGGGCGTAAATGTTTCCCTCAAACAGATAAGGGCGGTTGCCTTTGGTCTTTTGGTAAATGGCATAGCGTTCCGTCTGCTCCGGGTCGAGATTGGCAAGGGCTACGGCTCCCAGCGACTTATTTTTCAAAGATACGTTGAGGATATAGTAATTGTAGGGAACCTCGTAGGTATCGGTATGGGTTTCGCCGTTTTCGTCCGTCCATGTGTCGGTTTCTGTGCGGTAGCGTACCTCTACCGTTTCCGTAATGGTAAGGATATACTGCTGTCCGAACAGGGCTTGCAGTTCAGCTTGAACCTGCGCCGGGGTGTAACCGCCGTATTTGGTGGTCAGGTAGGAAGCCAACTCAAAGGGGTCATGCCCGATTTCGTCCACGGAATAGCGATACTCGTCATAGCCGGGATAATCGCTTTCTATTCGGGAGAGCCGTTCCCGCAAATCCTTTTCCAGTGCGGTATAGCGTTCTTCCACGGCTTCAATATCGCTGTCCGACGAACCGTAGGAAGTGCCACCTACCACGCTAATCAAGCCGTTGCCAATGGTGGTGATTCCCGCCATGCAGGATTGCAGAACCACAATCAGCAGGAATAGCACCAGCCCAAGCAATAGAATTTTAGGATTACGCTTTATAAAGGCCGCAACCGTCCGGGTTGCTTTTTCTGTGAAGCGTACTGCTTTTTTACCTTGCTTTGCCGCTTCTTTTGTCTGCTTTCGGTACTGCTTTTTTAGCTGTTGCTTTTGCCAGAACCGGGAAACCGGATTGCTTTGCAAGCCCGGATTGTCCTGCACAAGCTGGCGGTAGGCGTAATCGGCGTTTGCGCTGATATGTCTGTTTTCCCACTTGCGAACCTGCCGGGCGGGACGGGTGCGGATACGGTGCTTCATAAAACGTGTGCCGCCCTGGACAAGATGTTCCCCGGCAAGCTCGGTTTTGTGGGCGGCTTCCGTTCCCACGTTTTCATGCTCCACTTGATGGATTTTTCCATGCACATACCGCCATGACTGATACCGGATGGCACGGCTGACTGCTTTTACCGGGCCGGGATTTTTCTGCGGCTTCTGGTTCGCCAATTTCTCACGGGCGGTATTCAGCTTTTCGCCGCTTTTTTCCATACGGAGCTTTGATTTCTCCATGCGCTTACCGTCCGGCGGGGTGTCCGTTTTTTCATTACCGGGCGGTGGCTCTCCGTCACGCCGCAGACGTTCCGAAGGGCGGGGCTTTTTGCTATCCTGCCGGAGCTTTGCCGACTTCGGGTCAAGTTGGCCCGAAGTTGCCGACTGTCCCTTTGGCGTAAACCGCAATTGGCCCGGCCTGCCCGTATCACGCATTTTGGGCCTCCCTGATATCCTCCGGCCTTGTGGTTAGCAGATTGTAGATTTCTCCACGCGGGAAACGGTCTACAAAGGGAATGGTGGTATTGCCGTAGAATAAAAGTCCCTCACCGGAATTGCTGTGGGCGATATAGGATAGCTGATGTTCCGATATGCCAAGCTGTTTGGCGAGGATTGCCCGGTCGCCCTGTGCCTGTGACAGCAGTATCATAAAATCGCTGTTTTCCAAGATATTTTCAATCTCACGGCTGGCTAAAAGGTCTTTCACGTTCTGCGTGAGGGCACTCGGCACACAGCCTTTTTTACGAAGCATTTTCCACACACGGACAAAGTAGCTGGCGCTCAATGCGTCCTGCAACAAAATGTGAAATTCGTCATAGTAGCACCAGGTCGCAAGACTTCTGGAAAAATTCTCATCTACCGCCTGTGTCACCAGTTCATTTGTAATGTGCATGGCGATTTTTCTTAGGTTTTCGCCCATGCTTTTCAACACGATACAGGTAATGCGGTTGTCGGTCTGCACGTTGGTAGGATGGTTAAACATATTGAGGGAGCCTGTGCAGTAAAGCTCCAGTGCGGTTGCAATCCGTCTGGCTTCCGGTTCGGGTTGCTGGCACAGGGTTTTATACAGGTCTTGCAGAAGCGGCATTTTTCCGTCCCCGATACCAAGGGCAAGCTCCCGGTACACCAGCCGCACACAACGGTCAATCACCGTTTTTTCAATGGGCTGTAACCCCTCCTTGCCGCCGATAATCAATTCACATAAGGACAATAAAAAATCCGCTTTCATCGAAAGCGGGCTGTCCTCTCCGGCTAAGTTCAGTTTTAAGTCCATTGGGTTGATGTGATGGGGGCTGTCCGGCGATATTTCTATGACCTCCCCGCCAAGCCGCCTGACCAGCGGGGCATATTCGCCCATTGGGTCTACCACGATAATGCGATCTTTGGTAGCAAGAAACACATTGATTAGCTCACGCTTTGCGGCGAAGCTTTTGCCAGAGCCGGTGGAACCAAGATATAAACCGTTGGCGGATTTCAGTTTTTTGCGGTCTGCTACGATAACATTGTGGGAAAGAGCGTTCATTCCGTAGTATAAAGCCTGCCCGTCCATGCGAAGCTCCTGCGTCATAAAGGGAACGAAAATCGCCGTGGAGCTTGTTGTCATACCCCGCTGTATCTCGATTCCGTTGTACCCAAGAGAGAGCGAGGACATAAAGCCCTGTTCCTGCTGAAAATCCAGCCGTTTGAGAAAGCAGTTGTATTTCTGCGTAATGCCCGATACCGTGAAAATATCATTTTCCAACTGCTGACGGGTGGGTGCTGTGTTCACCACAAGGAATGTAAGAAGAAACATTCGCTCGTTGCGGCTCTGTAAATCTGCCAAGAGTGCCGCCGCGTCCTTACTGTAAGTGAGCAAATCCGGGGGCAGAATATCAATGTCATACCCGGCTCGGGCGGCTTTTTTCTGCTCGTCCATTTTCATACGGTCTATGTCGGTCAGTTTGGCCTTGACCGTTTTCACCGCTTTGGTCTGGTCTACGGTCTGGATATGCAGGGTAATGGTCATTTCCGCGTCCACCTCCAAAAGCTCCGCTAACAGCTTGTCGGAAAGCTCGGAAGCCATAATCTGCATATACAGAGCCGCGCCCCATGTGGTTCCCACACGAAAGGCGCGGCTTTGGCGAAAGTCAAAGGACGTGGGCGCGATAAAATCCTTTGTTCCCATTCCGGTTTTGGGTATCATATCCCACGAAAAGCGGAACGGTTCCCATCCTCCAGGATGTAGCTGGCTGTGCAGCACCTCCAAGCGTTCCCGCCCGGAAAGGGTTGCCGACTGTACGCCCAGCTTCTTGAAGTTCCCCACAATATCCGCTTCGATACGCTCCAAGCGTGGGCGTGCCGCCGCGATCCCGTCCGCTTGAATCCCGAAAGTGATGTATTTGAAGCGGACAATTCCGTTGTTGCTTTTGGCAATCTGGTTTTCCAGCATGGCGGTAAATTCGCGCCGGATACTGTTGAAATCGTCGTCCTGCGGGGATATATTCATGCTGTAACGGTTCTCCGGGCGAGAGCGGTGGTTGATAAAGGAAAGCTGAAAGGGCAAAGCACTGTCAAAGTAATTGAGGAAGCCGCAGTACCCATCAAAAATGGTGCTTTGGTCGTCACTGGAAGCCACGGCGTAGTTAATATCCTCATAGGAAAGGGTCTTAGTGTAGTAGCCCTCCCGCACTTTGCAGATACCGTCTTTCAGCATTTCCTTATAGGGAATGGTATGCTGTGCCGACTGCGGCCCGCGCTTTTTAGGCTTTCCGCTTTTTGTGGGAACGGACGGGCGTTTTGTTTTTCGTGCCATTGGGTGAAACCTCCTTTCCGGGGTTGCTTAGGTAGGAATAGAAATTCTGTGTCTGATAGGGGCGTGTGCGGGGCCATAGGAATTTGGAACGGACAATATTTCGCACCACCTTTTCCAGCGGCTGTCCGTCACGCTCATACATGGCAATAAGAAAGCAAGGGAGCATAAGAGCAATCATTAAGAGCATAGCCCCGGTATTGCCAATGGCGGTACGGGTAAACAGATAAGTCGGGATACCGACTACCGCCGCCGCTCCGAAGCATAAAAGCTGGCGTTTGGTGAGATTGAACGCCACTTTGGTTTTTATTTTCGATAAATCGTTTGGTACGCTTACATAGGCCAATGAAAAATCCTCCTTTCCGACTTCGGGTCAAGTTGGCCCGAAGTGTCAGCGTTCTGCGCTGTGAGCGGGAACCGTCTGCCGGGCTGGGGTCTTTTCCAATCCAGTTGTAAATGTCAATATCAAAATGTTGAAAAGTTCCAACATGGAAATGCATAAATATTTGATAATTAATCAGAAGCTCTTTCTTGCTGAATTAGCTCAAAAACATCTTTTGTTCTGTATGAAGGTCCAATGATTTTCACAATATGAGAATGATGTAACAATCTATCTAGTATAGCATTTGCTAAGGTTATATCTGAAAAAACATCTCCCCATTTACTAAAAGGTTGATTAGTTGTTATTATAGTAGAATTATGTTCATATCTCTTTGTTATTAGTTGAAAAAATAAGTTAGCGCCCAAGCGATCAATTGGAAGGTACCCAATTTCATCAATGATCAGTAGGCGGTATTTATTGTAATGCTTTAACCTTGATTCTAAACGATTTTCATCATATGCTTTCCTTAAATTTTGTATTAAATCATGGCAGCTAATGAAATATGTAAGATATCGCTTACTTGCAGCTTCAACGCCTATAGCGGTAGCTAAATGGGTTTTTCCGTTATGGAAAGTT
>NZ_JAEEGC010000155.1 GCF_019207025.1 Clostridium thailandense
AATCTCATGATTGTCTGTCGCACTATAAAGAAATACACCAGAAAGTTAACTTATACGCAGGGAGATGTTTTCAAAGCTGAAGCACATATAAAAACTTTTTAGTCAATCTTGGCGAAACATTTTAGAAAAACTTAGAAGCATTCATATGTCTGAGGTACGAGTTTATAAATGCTTCTTAGATTTTCAAAATGTTGAGCTTTAGACTGACTAAAGGTTTTTATAGTACTGAAGATTGGAAACATCTCACGGAGTATAAGTTAACTTTCGGCGGTTATTTTCTATAGAACGACAGCCCCTTTTATTTTATGATTCAATTTTTCTTTCATAATTAATGTACATTACCCATGCAACCACTGTGAAAAATATAGGACCAGCTACACTCCATATGGTTGTTTTAATATCTCCATCTATAGCCGGCTCTATAATTGAAAATATATTAGCAAAGCCCACAGTTAGCACAACTACCGCTGTCCATATAAATGCACTACTGTAGCTTTTATATACTTCAAAAGGCTTTTTTATAGCTTTATTTTTCTTAAATGGCGGAAAAGCAAGTGCTATAAACATATATGGAAGTGTCATTGCTACATTAGTCATTGCAACTAATATATCAAAAAACTTAGACATCGAATCTCCACCAAAGGCAACCAAAAATATCATTATACAAACTATTGTAGCTTGAATCCACATTGCATTTAAAGGCATTCCTGCTCTCAATTCACCCATTTTTCCTGGCCATAATTTAGCTGGAGTACCCTCTATTATTTGCTTTAATGGAGAGTATGTCAAAGTAAAAAATGCTCCTGACAATGCTAGAAACATTGACAATCCGACAAACCTAGCTACCCAAGCTCCCATAGTAACTGCTATTGCTTCACTAGTACCAAAGGCAGTTCCAAGTGCGTATCCTAAATTAGCCATAACTACATATCCTGCATTACCTAGATGAACACCTTGTGTATTCATTACACTTGCCCAATTGGTAAATATACCAACCATAAATATACCTAATGAATAACCAATTGATATGATAACAGCCGATATTGCAACACCTTTAGGAAATGTTTTTTCTGCATTTTCTGTTTGGTCTACTAATCCACCAACAACTTCTATACCGCCATAAGCAAATATAGCATAAACTATGAAAGCTAATGAAACAATTGTATCTCCTACAAATTTAGGATTTGGTGAAGTTGTAAATGAACTTAAACCAACTATTGGTTCTGCCAATCTACCTTGATTTCCTATTAGAACAGCAAGAGCTCCAACTAACAATACAATATTTAATGCTGCAACGGCACTTCCACCTAAGGATGTTATTCTTTTAATTTTATCTAAACCTTTTGTTGACACAAAGGTAACAAATATAATCCATAGTATACCTAAGATTCCTAGAGTTTTAGGTCCGGATAGCCCAAACAATGACCAATTCTTTGTAGTATCTGTTCCAAATATCGCATTTGAAATTGGAACCCATACACCAGATGCAACATTTACCATCCAGATGATGTAGGATGCATACCACATGAAGGTTCCAATGAATGCAAATTTAGAACCAACAGATTTTTCCATCCATGAGTAAATTCCACCTTTCTCATTTTTAAATGCTGCACCAAACTCAGCCATCATAAATGCAAAAGGAATAAAGAATGTTATTCCTGATAAAATATACCACGGAATAGCAGCATATCCCATTTTATAGAAGGATCTTGGAATATTATTAAATCCATACACAGAAGTAAAAATCATTAATACTAGAGACACTAATGTTAATTTTTTCGTTGAATTCGAATCCATTTTTATCCTCCTTACTAAAGATCATAGACTTTAATCTGTAAAATTGACCTTTATTATATTTAATGTTCCCAAAGGAATTATATAAAATACTAAATAAAGTCCACA
>NZ_JAEEGC010000156.1 GCF_019207025.1 Clostridium thailandense
AAATCCCTCTTTCTCCGCCAGAAAACACCTTGACTAGAGGTGTTTTTTACTTTAATATATAAAAAAATAAATGTTAATTTGATTTTTTTTGATATTTATGATACTATGATTATGGTAATATGCACTTATAGCTCAGTTGGATAGAGCACTCGGCTACGAACCGGGGTTTTGCGGGGGTTCGAGTCCCTCTAGGTGCACCAAATAAAATGCTTTCACTAATGTGTGAAAGCATTTTTTATGTCTAGAAATAATATTTCTTATTATGCAATTTTAGTTATTTAGATAACCAGTAAAGTTTGAACCTGTGAAAAAATAGTTATTTACCACATAATTAAGTAATAAACAACTACCTTTTTTATTTTATTTTTTCACCTATTTTTTCTCCAAGAACTACTTGGCTTTCATATTCTTTATTTGTTTCTTCAATTATATCCTGATCAATTTTAACTTTACCTTTTTCAAAAAATAATATTGTTGTTGAACCACCAAATTTAAAATAACCTTTTTCTTCTCCCTTTTCTACAGGATTTTTAGGAGTATATGTTTGTATTATAGAACCTACGCAAGTGGCACCAACTTCTATATGAAGTATATCACCAAAATTTTCAGAATGAAAAATGCTCCATTCTCTTTTATTTTTACAAAATAACTCAGGTATTTTTTTTAAAGCAGCTGGGTTTACGGAGTAGTAGTCGCCAATTATTTTCACAGTTTCTTCACATTTACCATTATCAATAAAATGAAATCTATGATAATCAGTAGGGCATAATCTTAAGATTAAACAAGTGCCACCAGAAAATTTTTCGGATATATTAGAGTTACCTATAAGATTAGCTAGACTATATGTAAATCCTTTTACTTGGACTAATTTGTCTAAATTAATATTTTCAAAGGCTAAAAGTTTTCCATCACCTGGAGAAACTAAAAAATCTATATTTTTATATATAGGTCTTGCTTCTGATTTTAACTTTCTTGTGAAAAAATCATTAAAAGAAGTAAATTGAGACATACTTTTTTCACTTTCAGACATATCAATACCAAAATCCTTAATAAAGGAATGTATCTTCTTTAAACTTCTTCTACTATCACAAAAATTTCCGTATATTTTAGAAAATATTTTTTTCTTAACTAATAACTCTAAAACTTGCATTCCGATGGGAGATGAATAAGTCCATTGAAGATATCTGTCACCTGCAACCTTTTCTATTTCATAATCTTTAGTTTTTCTATTATAGTACTTAATCATAAATAGACCTCTTTCATGTAATATTTATTAATAATTATAATTATCATTTATTATTTATTTATTGTCAATTTTAAAATTAGTATCCATATGATGGAATTATTAGAGAGTTGGTTAATAATTAAGTATACATTTTATAAGTTATTAGATTTTATGATAAAAATTAAAAGAATTAAACTCATAAATGATGATAACATAATGCCTATTAGTCCTACAGCAGAGAAGCCATATATTTTAGGACCTATATTAGTTTTTAATATTAAACTTGACCCAATTATAGTAGAACAGATTATAAGTGCTAAAATCAATCTGTTAACCATTTTATTTATAGATTTCATATGTTTATCTAAATTGTTTATCTGAATTTGAATCTTAAGCCTTCCATTCAGCATTGTATTTATTATTTCTATAAACCTACTAGGTATACGAGATAAATCTTTTGTAAAATTATAAAAATACATTAATATGTCATCAAGATTTACCTTTTCTAGTAGTGATAATTTGCTATTATTTTTTACAAAAGGTATGGCTATATCTAGTATTTGTATATCAGGGGCTATTTTTGCAGTGACTCCTTCAATGATCACAAGGCTTCTAACAAGTAATATCAAATCTTTCGGAAGCTTTATATTATTATTCTTAGCGCAGTTAAATATTTCTTGAAGTAAAGTGGATACATGAATATTCTTTAATGATGAATAAACATACCTTGAGAACAAGTATTCAACATCTTCGTATAATTTGTTTTTATTTACGAATCCCTTTTTTATTCCTATAGACATGATTATGGATACTAGCTTATCTAAATCTTTAAAGGCTACAGATACTATAGCATCATTCAAAGAAGCTTTTAAAGAATCAGAAAGACTTCCCATTATTCCAAAATCAATGAAACATATTTTTCCACCATTTATTAACAGATTTCCGGGATGAGGATCTCCATGAAAAAAACCATCAGTGAAAACCTGTTTGAAAAATGATAGAACTAGTTTTTTTCCTAAATCTTGAAGATCATATCCACCTTCTTTAAGTTTATCAAAATCATTTATTTTAAAACCATATATTTTTTCCATAGTTAAAACCTTAATGCTTGAAAGCTCATCTATTACATATGGAGTGTAGCAGAAGGCTACAGTATTATTTAAATCTCTAAATTTTTTTATATTCAACGCCTCAATTTTAAAATCTAGTTCCTGCTCTGTAGATTCCATTAATTCCGTTAAGGCTTCCTCTGGGTCAATTAAGGAATCAGAAAATCTAGTTTTAGTAAGTTTGATTATTCGGTGTAAAATAGATAAATCCATTTTAATTTTTTCTTTTATTTCAGGTCTTTGAATTTTTACAATAACTTCCCTACCGTTCTTAAGCACGGCATTATGTACTTGAGCTATAGAAGCTGAGGCTAATGGTTTCTTTTGAAAGTGTAAAAAGCAATCATCTAAGTTTTTGTGAAAAACACTGAAAAATACATTATTAATATTCTCGTAGCTTTCAGGGGATGCGTTATCCTGAAGATGTGAAAGTTCTTCAATATATTCTGGAGGAAGTATATCAGGTCTTGTACTCAATATTTGGCCTATTTTTATAAAAGTAGGTCCTAATTCCTCGAAAGCCTTTCTTAAATTATGAGGGATATTTTGTTTTTTCATCTTTTTATCTATTATATGGTCAAAACCGTAACGAGCTAGTACACTTATAATTTCTCTAAACCTTTCTAATGAACTGCTATACATATATATACCTCCATAAATATTAAAGCCCTAACAGGCGTTGGGGCTTTAATATTTAGTATTTATTTTTTCTTCTAAAGTATTTAATCTCTGTTCAATATTTTTTAAATCATCTTTACTAGAAAAGTTCATCTGATTTAAGATAGATATCAAGTCTTCTTTTGTTAGAGGTTTTACTTCTTCAACTTTGTCTTTTAAGTTTCTTTTTAATTCCTCAGAAAGTTCCTTTCCTTCATCTATGGTTAGCTTTCCTTTTGCAACCATATCTTCAACTAATTTTGATGCCTTTTCATAAGTATATGCTGCTGAGCCTAAACCTGCTAAGATTAAGTTTTTAAATTCATTAACCATATTAACACCTCTTAGTTAGTATATTTTTATTTGCAATATAATATACTCATTATGTAAAATAACTAAATTTTGATTCTATATATTATTTTTATATAATAATTTGACATTTATTATAAATTATTATAAAATGTTATGGAAATAAGTTAATATGCGTTCGTAGCTCAGTAGGATAGAGCAGCGGTTTCCTAAACCGCGTGCCGGGGGTTCGATTCCTCTCGGGCGCACCAAGCTAAAAGCCTTGTAAACACTAAGTTTATGAGGCTTTGTTTTTTTGAAAAAATTGGGTGTAAAGTTGAAATGGGTTCTATTTGGGTACTATTAATATAAAAAGTTACTTAAAAATAGAAAAAAATATGATAGAGAAGTAAGATATTTTTTTATTAGAAAATTTTGTTTTGGGTTGTAATATTATTTGGGGCTAAAAATATCACATAACACATAACTAGTAGTAGATAAGAAATTCATTAAAACTCAACCCTATTTTTTTATAATATGTTCTATGAATTATTTTAAAAAACTCTTTGTAATATTCATCATGGAAATGAAAATATTGCCATAAAATCAAAAAATATATTAAAATTGATTGGATATTGATTTATAATATATATAAACTTGTCTAATTTAGCAAGAATGACTTAAAATTTATGCATGGATTTAAGGGGGAGTAACAATGAGCAATAGTATATGGCAGGAACAAAAGAACAAATACCAATCAATTCTAGATAACGCTAATGGTGTTATTAATAAGATATTAACACTGGAAAGTAAAGATTCTATAATGAATTATGAAACCGAAGAGCAGTTGAGGGAGTTATTCAAAAAAAACAACACCTATATTGATAAGCTTCAGAAAAATTCCTTTGAAGTTGCAATTGTAGGCTTGGAGAAGGCAGGGAAAAGTACATTTGCTAATGCACTTATAAGCAACGACGTGCTCCCATCTGCATCTACAAGATGCACCTTTACATCAACACATTTAGAGTATGGAAGTGATGAGGCTACTGTGTTTTTTCACAGCCGAAATGAGTTTAATAATATGTTCAGGCAAATGTTGAAAAGTGTAGATTATTCCAACTCAGAACAGCTCAACTTTGATAATTTCAGATTAAACGATTTTGAAAGATATTTTAATGATTTAAGCAGCGTTAACCCTTCAGTATATAAGGAGCATGTTGGCAAGACAGAGGAGGATATAAAAGATATACTTAAGTACAGAGAGGAAATAAGCAGGTATTTGGATGGACTTCCAAAGGTATTCAGAGCTGAGGAGCTTAAATCTGATGAATTAAAGGAATTTATAACTTCCCACGGCAAATCAAGAGCGGTAAGGGAGATAATTATAAAATCTTCTCAGCTTGAAAATATGCAAAATATAATAGTACATGATGTACCTGGTTTTGATTCCCCTACCAGGATCCATGAAGAACAGACTCTGGAAAGGTTAAAAAATGCTGATGCTATTATTTTAGTTACAAATGTAGGTGAAACGCCAAACCTTCTCGGTACTCAGTTAAACCTGTTGCTGAAGGAAAGTGACAATGACGGTATCAAGCTAAATGAAAAATTATTTATTTTCGGAAACAAAATTGACAGAGTAAATACAAAAGAGGATGCAGAAAGAAACATTTCTGCACTAATCTATGATGCCATTGAAAAATATAAAATAGTAAATAAGGATAAGCTCTTTATTGGTTGTGCTTTTGCTTATTTGCAGAAAAATAGTATTGTAAGTAGCGATAAAGAATTAGAAAAGATTAAGGAATTTGGTCTTGACGATAACATAGATAATATTAGGGACAGGCTTGAAGTCTATCATAATTCAGAGAGGTTTGAAATACTTAAGAAAAGAATTAATAAAAATATAAAAGATTTGAAAGATATTTTCAATAAGATAGTTAAAGAAAATGAAGATTATAGTAACTATGACCAGATTAAGTCCCTGGATAATAAGCTGTTGCTAAAACTTGATCTTAGTTCTCGAAAAATTGTGGGAGATTGTCTGGCTAGATTGAGGGATGAAATTAAGAAAGATATATATACCAATAAATATTTCACTCATTCTCTTAATAATCTTGTTGATGAATCTTTTGAACACATTACAGATGGGTTAATAGAAGAGACGAGAATAAAAGTGGGCATAGGTGCTACAGGAGAATTCGCAGCAGGAAGAATAAATGATTCTATCAGACAGAAGCTCTATAATGAATTTATTGATAAATTCACTGATATCATACTGAATCTATCTCAAAAGGAAGCAGAAAAGGTAGAAAGTAAGATAGAGGAATGTTTTGAAGAATCCCTTGAATTAAGTGAAAATAACCCTTACTATGATGAGGTTAAAAAAGCTGTTTCGCAATTCATAGAGGCAGCAGTGAATGATATAGCTTATGACAAGAGATATTTTATCAACTTGGTTGAGCGCTTTTCTCAGGATCTATTTGATATATTGATTTATCATTCTTTAGGTTCATCTGGAAGATTGAATAAGTTTTATGAGTCAGAAGAGGAGCTATACAGTTTAGGAATATATTATAACAACAAATATGTGACCAAACCATATTTTCAACAGCCTTTTATTAATATAATACTAGCCCACTTGGAAGAGAAAGAATATAGCTTGGAAGAGATTAGAGAAATCATCAGCAAGGGAATCAGCAGCAAACTGCCAGAGATAATTAAAATCCTTAGCGAAGATACAATTCTTGCTCTTTGCAAGGAAATATCCAGTTTGAAAGTAAATCCATATTCTATTCTGGAAGTATTACTTACAGACCTAAGCAAAATTAATAAAGAATTAGGGTTAACTGATATTAAAAATATTGCTGAGACTATTATGGAACGTGTTGCAGATAAATATATGAATTTGAACAGTTCCATGAGTAAAGAGCAATACATTAATCAAATTGTAAAAAATATAAATCAGGCTCAAAACAAAGATGATGTTCTAAAGGAGATTAACCAGGATATTGATTACCTGAAAATGATGCTTAAGGAAGTAGTAATAAAGGCAATCTGCCTTGAAAAACCTTTTGTTTCTATGATGGTAAAACAGATTAACAGATTAACAGATTTAGATGAAAATCTGGAGTATAAATCATTTATATCAGATTATGCTGCAAAAATTAAGTATTTTGAGTTTGCTGATAATGAACAACAGAAAGCTATCTATGAAAATAAAAAGGAAATAGTTCAACGGATAAAAAACATTATGGCTGAAATGGGGTTATAAGGATGAAGATTATAAATCTTAAAGGTACAAATGAAGAAATAGAACTTATTCAGGAGAATCTGAGGAACAGAAATGATGTAGTCTTTATGTTAGATAAGGATATAAGAATATATGACTACCTAAGGAAACTAGAATTTGATAGTATTTTCCTGCATAGGCTCAAAATATGTAACAATGTGAACTTTGATTTCAAGGTAATATTAAGAAACAAGGAAACCAGTAGTGTAGAAAAGGATTATTTCAAGGATTTAAGTGAGGTCATAAGATTTATTGGTGAAGGTGACTACAACAAGTATTCACTTATATTATGTACAGACGATTATGAAAAATTAATTTTAAGCTCAGTTATTCAACAGTTGATTTACCTAGGTATAAGTCTTGAAGTTATGCTTGAAAAGGAAGAAAAAGAAAGACAGGCAATGAAGGTCTTCAAGGAGCATTTTCAAGATATTAAAACAAGTGTGACCGCCGCCAGGAAAACTATTGACTGTATTGATGTAAAGTCTGGATTTGCAGAGGACAAAAACACTTTTACTGAAATACTTTCTGAAATAGAATCTGAATTGATTACTGCAGAAAAGCGTGAATTGACTTTGTCAGTAATGGCCACCAAGAAGTCTGGGAAAAGTGTTGTTGTCAACAGCTTTTTAGAGGAGGAATATGCGCCCACCAGCCTGGTACTGGCTACTCCAAATACCTGCATATACAAGAGTACTGCCGATAAGCAGATATCTCTTGATTATAAAGGCGAAAGAAGGGTATTTAATTCTCCGGAAGATATTAGAAATTATATCGGTAAAGAATTTGAGCAGGCTCAAAGCTGTGCAGAAAATGGATTTATGCTTGAGGACATGCAAATAAACTATGTTACTGACAAGAACAGTCTGATGAGTTACACAATAATGGATACTCCTGGACCAGACCTTGCTGGAAGCAGTCACAGGGATATTGCCTATAAATCTATTGAATCTTCAGATGTAGTATTATTTGTAGTGGATTACACAAAGCATCTTACAGAGGGTGAGGAAGCTTTTTTAAGGGATATCAAGACCAGCTTTGAGAAGTATGACAAGTTCTATTCCTTTATAGTAATTGTCAACAAAATGGATGAAGTATTTATGAATCAAAATAATGTTGACAAGTCGGTAACAGGCTTTCTAGATTATTTGAGATTCAAGCTAGATAGCTTAGGATATAAATCGTATGTTGTATTTGGAGCATCTGCACTGCAATATTTTTATTCTGTACAGGCTCCACAAATACCTGGTTGCGAATCTCTTAATGAGGTTGATAACCGCACTCTTTTGGATAATCTGAATGATTGTATAGATAAATACATTGGACAAAAGGAAATGACTACCTTGAATTTTATAGATGTGCAGTTAAAAAACCTCAGAAGATTTTACGGCATCAAGGATTCAAACCTGGAAACTCTTAAACAAAAGAGCGGTATGGTAGAGATTATTAATTATACAAATTATGTGGCATCTCAAAAGGCAAATGTAGAGTTGATGAAGTCTGTATTGAGAAAAATCGATGAAAAGTTCAGCAGGCTTAAGAATAAGTTGTTGTTCTTTGAACTGAGCAGGCTTAATGAGAGTATAGGAGAGAGAAAAGAGAAAAGAGAAGAGATTATAGGGAAAATAAATGAGCTGATACTTGAATTCAAAAGTATAAAGTTAGAGATAAAAGAAGAATTATCAATGGAGGTTTCTAAGAAAGAATTTCATAAGGATTTTGATGATTCAAGAACACAAATAGCAGTTTTAATATACCAGCAGTTAGAACATGAATTAGACATGAAGCGGAAAAAGCTTGAAAAGATGACCCAAAAGGAACTTGAAGTTGAAAAAGAGGTTGCTGTAAGTGGAGACAGAAAACTAATAGTTGATCTGAATGTTTTAGACGAGCAGTATACTGAGAAACTAGGGATGATCCAAAGAAGTGTTAGTGAAAAACTGGATGAAATGCAGGATGCAATGGGAGATAAAGATCAAAAGATCAAAAAATTGGTTAGTGATTTTAGCCAATATATAGGGAAAAAGTATCCTGATATGGAATTTGACATTACAATGCCTAAGCTTGATGTGGCCTTTACCAAAATGGATTTCAAGTGGAATAACTTTACGGAACGAGAACTTACAAATAAATTAAACAAGATAATTAATAATACTATCAACAGAGAAAAAAATTTTTTTGATAAGCTGATAAGCTTTATTACCAGAAAAAAGATTGATAAAGCATCTGGGAAATATTCGATAGATAAAACAGAGCTCATAAATGAATTTAATTTATTATTAAGTGACGCTAGGCTGGAGATTTGGAAACAAGTAGAGATAAATAACAGAGAATTGGGAGAATATGTGGATGGACATATTAATGAGCTATCCATAACAATAAACGAAGAAGCTAAAAGCATGATAGAAAGTTATGAAAAAACCTTTATGGATTTGAGGGGTGACCTAGAAAGCTCATTGCAGGGAGTCGAACAAGATATCGAATCAATCAATGAAAAAATAAGTTTGTATGAGAATGTGAAAAATATTCTTTCAAGTTTCTTTGATGAATGGAACAAGATAAGATTGGAGGATTAAGATGATTTTCTTGAATATGGAATTGAAAGAAGCAGCTAAGAAGTGTCCTGAAAAATTAAATAAACTCAAGAAAACTTTGGAAATTAATCTGAATGAAAGCGATTTTCTTGGAGATACAAGTTCCTATTATAATCAATTGGTAAAAGAAATTGATAATGAGATTATGAAAAGACTGAAAGATGACAACCTTATAAAAGGATTAAGTAGCCTGCTTTCAGAAATTGGTATTAATAAAAGTTTGACACTTGAGGGCCTGATTAATGAGGTTGTAAGAAACAAAGCAATGCTGACCAATGCTTTAGTTGGTAGTGGAGGTACAAGAACAAAATGATAAAATCTGTGATTATCATAATTACCGTAGTTATTTGTGGTTTAGTAGCATATAAGTTTTTGATGAAGAAAGAAAATGAGCCTATGATTACAACCCAGGCAGGAGAAAACGCTAACAAATTCAATAAAGAGGAACTTGAAAATCTTATTAATGCACTGGAAGCTGTTAAAAATGTTAAAGATGACATCTCCTAATTGCTATAATAGATTTAAAAGTAGCTAATAGATATTTGGGAATATCTATCAGCAAGGATATGACTTTCAGCCATCTTCCTTGGCTCAGAAATGATAACAGAAGCTGGAAATGGAATGAACAGCTTCTGTTTTTTATTTAATAGGAATTTTAAAAAAATCCTGGTATGGCTTGAGAATAGGATGTTTTAGAATGTGCGCAAAATATTTTAAGGGATAAAATGTAAATGGCTTTGTGATGAAATCTGTAGTGAAAAGAATATGATAATGATAGAAGTTACAAAAATATATTAACAGATAATATTATAACATCAACTGACGGAGCTGCTACTGATAAGTAATATTATGTGCAACAAAAAAAGCAGGAAAATTTCTGCTTTTTATATGTTAATAAAAATGGATTTGTATTAAATTCAAATATTATTTTGACTATGATTTTAATAAAAGCACACCAAAATGAAATTATCTAATTTTTTATCCTTGCTTCTTATTTTTGGTATTTTCTTTACTAAATAAGCTTTCCAATTTATTAGCGGCTTCTATATCAGCTTTTTGTAAGCTATGTGAATATATATCTGTAGTAGTTGAAGTTCTAGCATGACCTAAGGGCTTACTTACAGTAGTTACGTTTAAACCTTGATTTATAAGTATAGTAGCACTGGTATGCCTTAGACCATGAAAATTTATTTCATTAAGCAAATATTTTTTTTTGTCATCTTTGGAGATAGTATCATTATTTATAACTTTATCATTATGACGCTTTATAAATTTACGAAACCAATTACTTATAGTTCCAGGATATATTGGATCACCAGTCTTAGTTGTAAAAATATTATTACATCTATCATTCCATAGATTTTCTAATATTGACTTTTCTCCATTTTGCCATATTTTATACTCACGTAAGAGGTTTATAACTGTTTTTGGTAGGGATATAGGTCTATTACTTGTTTGATTCTTAGGTGACTTTGTAAAGGTCCCTTGGCCAGGTATGTGCTGTAAGGATTGATGGATTTTTAATATTCCAGTATCTAAATTTATGTCGGACCATTCTAATCCTGAAAGTTCACCAAGTCTCATTCCTCCATAGATAGCCATATAAATAGCAGTTTTATATTTTATAGGCTCATTTTCTAATAAGGAAAGTATATACTCAGTTTGTTCTATATCAAAATGTCTAGCTTCTTTTCTCTCTACCTTAGGAGCTTTTACACGTGAAGCAGGATTATTTAAAATAAATTGCCATTGTACTGCACAAGTTAGAATACTTGATATAAGCCTGTGATGATGCAATATAGTTCTCTCAGATAATCCACCAGGTTTAGCATCATTACGAATACCATTTTCACGCAAGTTATTATAAAATTCTACTAAATGCGTTGGCTGTAGCTTATTGAGTTTTATATGACCTATAGCTGGAATAATACGAGTATTTAATAACTCTTTGTATCTATGTAAAGTCTTTGGAGCCAGCTCTGGTTCTGCATAATCTTTTAACCACTTTCGTATAAATTCTTCAAAGGTAATTTTACCTGCATCCATGAATATACCTTTTTCAACTTCATCTTTAAATAATATCCATTGTTTATTAACTTCTTCTTGCTGCTTATTAGGCTTTATATAAGATAAATCTATTGTCTTACGCTTTACTATCTTCTTACCTTGTTTATCGTATCCACAGGACACTGTAAGCCTATATGAGTTGTTTCCACGCTTTTCTATAGCTGCCATGGTATTTTCCCCTTTCTAAATTAATAATTTGTAGTTAATATACAAAGATTCAAAGTAACTACAAAAACAATTAAATCCTAGGACATGTTTATTACATACTTTCTGTAGGCTACGATATTACGTAACTTTAATTTAGTAGCCAGATATATATAGTTTACGCATCTAA
>NZ_JAEEGC010000157.1 GCF_019207025.1 Clostridium thailandense
TGCTCGCTTCTATCAATTTTGTTGCTACTTTTTGCAGTAACTCTTAGAGAACTTTGTTCTCTGAAAATTGCACAGTGAATTATAATTTGGTCAAGCCCTCGACCTATTAGTATCAGTCAGCTGAACATGTTACCACGCTTACACCTCTGACCTATCAACCTTGTGTTCTTCAAGGGGTCTTACTAGCTTACGCTATGGGAAATCTAATCTTGAGGTGGGCTTCACGCTTAGATGCTTTCAGCGTTTATCCCGTCCCGACATAGCTACCCAGCCGTGCTCCTGGCGGAACAACTGGTACACCAGAGGTCAGTCCATCCCGGTCCTCTCGTACTAAGGACAGCTCCTCTCAAATTTCCTACGCCCGCGACGGATAGGGACCGAACTGTCTCACGACGTTCTGAACCCAGCTCGCGTGCCGCTTTAATGGGCGAACAGCCCAACCCTTGGGACCTACTTCAGCCCCAGGATGCGACGAGCCGACATCGAGGTGCCAAACCTCCCCGTCGATGTGGACTCTTGGGGGAGATCAGCCTGTTATCCCCGAGGTAGCTTTTATCCGTTGAGCGATGGCCCTCCCACGAGGAACCACCGGATCACTAAGCCCGACTTTCGTCCCTGCTCCACTTGTATGTGTCGCAGTCAGGCTCCCTTCTGCCTTTGCACTCTACGAACGATTTCCAACCGTTCTGAGGGAACCTTTGGGCGCCTCCGTTACTTTTTAGGAGGCGACCGCCCCAGTCAAACTGCCCACCTAACAATGTCCCGTGACCAGATTCATGGCCGCCGGTTAGAATCCCAATACTGTCAGGGTGGTATCCCAAGGATGACTCCACAAAGGCTAACGCCCTTGCTTCTCAGTCTCCCACCTATCCTGTACAGACAATATCGAAACTCAATGCTAAGCTACAGTAAAGCTCTACGGGGTCTTTCCGTCCAATCGCGGGTAGCAAGCATCTTCACTTGCACTACAATTTCGCCGGATTTGTTGTCGAGACAGTGCCCAAATCATTACGCCATTCGTGCGGGTCGGAACTTACCCGACAAGGAATTTCGCTACCTTAGGACCGTTATAGTTACGGCCGCCGTTTACTGGGGCTTAAGTTCACACCTTCGCTTGCGCTAAGTGTTCCCCTTAACCTTCCAGCACCGGGCAGGCGTCAGCCCCTATACATCAGCTTTCGCTTTAGCAGAGACCTGTGTTTTTGCTAAACAGTTGCTTGGGCCTATTCTCTGCGGCCTACTTACGTAGGCACCCCTTATCGCTAACTTACGGGGTCAATTTGCCGAGTTCCTTGACAACAATTCTTCCGATGGTCTTAGGATTCTCTCCTCACCTACCTGTGTCGGTTTGCGGTACGGGCGCCAACTTCCTCCATAGAGACTTTTCTTGGCAGCGTGGAATCAGATACTTCGCCCAAAAGGGCTCCCCATCACACCTCAACTAAGTTCAACGGATTTGCCTGTCGAACATGTCTAAGTGCTTAGACGCACATCCAATAGTGCGCACATCCTATCCTCCTGCGTCATCCCATTTGTAATAACGTCAGTTGGCGGTATCGGAATATCAACCGATTGTCCATCACCTACGCCTTTCGGCCTCGGCTTAGGTCCCGACTAACCCTGAGCGGACGAGCCTTCCTCAGGAAACCTTAGGTTTTCGACCAATAAGATTCTCACTTATTTCTCGCTACTTATGCCAGCATACTCACTCCTGTACAGTCCACCGCTCCTTTCGGTACGACTTCAATCCATACAGGAAGCTCCTCTACCGCTCTTTCGAGCCCATAGCTTCGGTGGTAAGTTTTAGCCCCGAACATCTTCGGCGCAGGATCTCTCGACTAGTGAGCTATTACGCACTCTTTGAATGAGTGGCTGCTTCTAAGCCAACATCCTAGTTGTCTTAGAAATCCCACATCCTTTTCCACTTAACTTACACTTTGGGACCTTAGCTGATGATCTGGGCTGTTTCCCTTTTGACCACGGATCTTATCATTCGTAGTCTGACTGCTTTGATTCAAGTATATGGCATTCGGAGTTTGATAGGGTTCAGTAACTGTTGTCAGCCCCTAGCCCATTCAGTGCTCTACCTCCATTACTCATTCAAAACGCTAGCCCTAAAGCTATTTCGAGGAGAACCAGCTATCTCCGAGTTCGATTGGAATTTCTCCGCTATCCACAGCTCATCCCATGGTTTTTCAACACCAACGTGGTTCGGTCCTCCACGGAATTTTACTTCCGCTTCAACCTGTCCATGGATAGGTCACCCGGTTTCGGGTCTACGACATGCAACTTATTGCCCTATTCAGACTCGGTTTCCCTTCGGCTGCGCACCTTAAGTGCTTAACCTTGCTACATATCGTAACTCGCTGGCTCGTTCTACAAAAAGCACATCATCGTACATAAAAGTACTTTGATCGGTTGTGGACACACGGTTTCAGGTTCTATTTCACTCCCCTTCCGGGGTTCTTTTCACCTTTCCCTCACGGTACTGCTTCACTATCGGTCACCAGTTAGTATTTAGCCTTGGGAGGTGGTCCTCCCTGCTTCCCACAAGGTTTCACGTGTCTCGTGGTACTCTGGAGCAGATCTTATTGCTATTCTTTTTACTTACAGGGCTGTTACCTTCTATGGCGGAGCCTTCCAGCTCTCTTCAATTAAGAAATTACAACTTTTATGATCTGTCCTCAACCCCAGGAACAAGTTCCTGGTTTGGGCTCTTTCC
>NZ_JAEEGC010000158.1 GCF_019207025.1 Clostridium thailandense
TGTGGACTTTATTTAGTATTTAATGTTTTTAAGGAGTATACACAAATTTATGATTACAATTAGTACATTCAAAAATTATATTTTTTTCTTCATTATTTCTACAAACTTTAAATACTTCACCAGTACATTTTGAACATATAGTTGGAAATATTGTATTTGCTTCTCGTTTAAGCTTTTCTGTGTTTTTACATTCTGTACATATCAAGAGAACCTTTAATCTTTGTACACTAATTTTAAATCTATTTCCTTTACAGCCGTCTTTTTTACAAACTACCGTAGTTAACATTAGATCATCTCCTCCTACTTTTTAATATTCCCCTAGAGATGATAATATGCATAATAAAGACTTTTCTGTTTTTTATGCTTAAAATTTATTATAAATTAAAAAGTCCGCTCATTATATTAAAAAGCTAGTTAACAAGCGAACTTTTAGATTTATTATTAAATTTTTAGATACTTTCTAGTTTATATAAATACTTCTATTATAACAGTAGATATTAGTAAATTTGCTGTCCTTGTTGAGATACTTGATCTTGCTGAATTCCTTGCATTTGCATTAATTTATTTTGTTGTCCTTGCTGACCTTGTTGTCCTTGCTGAGACATTTGTCTTAATTGGTTTTGAGCTCTGTCTATTAATTGAGTCATCTGATTAAGTGCATTATTTGCTTGAATTTGTTGATTAGCTTCAACTAATGAACTCATAGCTTGTTGTATTGCACTTTCTAACTGCTGCTGTGATTGCTGCTGTTGTTGTTGAGCTTGATTTCTAAAATTTTGCATTTGATTTGAGAGTTGGTTAGATACATTTTGAGTTATTTGTGATTGACCTTGCATTCCTCCACCTACACCAGAACCTTCAAATAATGAACCCATAGTTGATTTTATTTCACTCAATGTATGCTGCATAGAGTCTTGCTGGTTTCTAAGTGTATCTAACTCTTTTGAGATCTCAACTTCTGTTTTTGACTCTCTTAGATTTTTTAATATTTCTTTATTTTTTTCATCCATATTATAACTCCTCCTATTTAACTACTTTAAATACACAATTATATTATCCATGTAGTATTAAATATATTCTATTAGCTTTTATCTAAATTTTACTAACAATTCAAATAAAAAAAATCCTATACCAGGCTGTATAGAATTTTTTTTATTTGAATTTATAAGTCTTTTAATCCTTTTAAAACTGCTAACTTTGACATATCAAATATAGAATTTCTTTCATTGTTAATAACAATTTTTTCTTCTATAGAGTTCCCATTTTTACTTATATTAAAAAGCGATATGACATTTCTTTTGAAGGAATGTTCTGTTAAACTATTTAGTATTTCTTTCCTTCCTTCTCTTTCGTTCAAAATTTTATACAAGTAATCTATAGTATATTGGGATTTTTGCATATTCTTATCTTTTAGAATATCTTTAACTAAACTTCTATTTAAAGCCAATACAACCATTTTGATGATTTTATCATTTAAGTTAATATCCACGTCAACACATTTATTATTTAGGAATTCTACAGATTTATTTAATTGATTAAAATAAATATCTATATCTTCTTCTCCTATGATAAATGCTAACAATGCCATCGCTGTAGTTTCTATTTTATCCTCTATACTGCTATCTTCATAATCAACAAAAGCTCCATCTACAAATTGATTTTTCGCAATTAATCTCAAAAGCATTTGTCTTGGATATCTCACATCGAGATATTCGTTATCGTCTGTTTTATTTTTAATTATATTATTATAAAAATGTTTATTGTTAGTTTTATAAAAGAACCCTACCGTATCAGTATCTTCTATATGAACTTCACCGATTTCATCAGTAAAACTTCCTTCATTAACTTTTATAGGAGCAATATTCCTAAGTTGAATACCTAATACTGGCTCTTCTCGTAATTCCATAAAAATAAACGTAGTTTCTCTACTTATAATTCCATTATTCTTAGATAACTCTATTACCTTTTTCTTCATGGACTCTCTAACCTGACCACGCTCTCTCATCATATTTAACACAATAGATTTTATACGTTTTCTTGCCCATACTTTTTTTAGAAGGTTAGCGTTTTCTTCTGTATTAAAATTATCTAAATTTATCTTCTGAATATAATCTTTATTTCCAACTTTTCCACTGATAGTTACCTCTCCACTAACTTCTCCTACCACATTAGCAAAAATAGAAAGAGGTTCTCTATTGTACATATATTCTATAGTTCTTGGATAGGTAGATTCTATTTTTAAGTTTCCCCAATCAATTTTCACATCATCTATTTCTGGACTTTGAATTCTTTTAAATTGTCTTAAGACAATATCTTCGATTCTTTCACCTTTATTTATGAATTCTGCTTTTCCAAAGCTTTCATGAGCAAGCTTATTTAAAAAATAATTATTAGTTTCTGAATCTACTCCAAAAGTAAATATTCTATTATCCTCTAAATGTTCTCTAACATAACTTAATATTTCCTCTTCCTCTTCTACCTGGTCATCAGTGAAAATTAATATAGTATTATGTCCACCCTCATTTTCTAAAGCATATTTTATAGCTCCAAAAATATCAGCATCATTTTCTATCTCTAGATTATCTATCCATTCCGATGCACTTCTCAAAGTATCTGCATTAAAATCTGCCATTTCTTCTTCTGAGAAATATCTTAATTGTTCACCTATAGCAACAATATCAAATTTATCGCCTTGTGATAGATTTCTTATGCAGAGTTGAAGAGCATTCTTGGCTTGTTCTAATTTTTCACCCTTCATAGTGTCAGATATGTCTAGTAGAAACACATAATTTTCTTCAATTTCCTCTTCATATTCATCAAGTTTAGGAAACATTCTTATATATACTATTCCCTTATCTTGATCATTTTCTTTATACTCATACACCATGCCATCAGCTTCTAATCGCTCTTGCTCTTTCATAAGCAGTACAAAGTCTTTTTCCATAGAGTTGTAATTCTCATTTAGAGTAACTTTAGCTATATTATCTCCATCTCTTTCTACACTAACTTTATGATAAAGTGAATTAAAATCTAATCTACACAAGGATTCTACTAGTATATTGGTTTTAAAATCCAATTCCGCTAGTTCTGAAATATTTGACTTGTTTAGTATGTTATTTTTCATCATATTTAATCTAGAATGTAAAGTTTTTTCTGAATCAAAAAGAGCAGGTACTACAAGTTTATATGTATTGTCTTTATACTCAAGTTCATCTATATATGACAACTTAATACTTACAGCTTCCCCTTTGATAATTTTTCCTATGCTTATTTTAAATTGCTGTGATTTAAATTCTTCTAGTAAAAAGGTATTATCTCCTCTAAGCTTTGCATTTTCGTAAACTTTAAATGCTTTCTCTTTTTCTTCAACTATAGCTCTTAAGGTTCTTCCACCTATCTCTGCTTCAAAACCTGAAATTATAGCAGTTTTGGGTATTGGAAAGACATAAACACCTTCAATATCATTCTCTCCACTATTCTCATAAACTTGATGTATTGATATCTCGGCATAGGATCCACATACATTTCCGTTTATACTAGCTTTTTTTAAAGTTATACAATCATTATTTCCCTTAATTTCTTTTATACCATAAGCCATTTTTAAAACCACCTTTACGTAACTTAAAAAATAATGTTCTATTTTATGATTTCCATATTAAAACATAATATACATAGTAATTCCAGTTAGTTCTAACCATTATTAAGACTATTTTGTAAAGTCAACATTGTTTTTTAATTGATTAAAATAATCTTTTATTTTCAGATCTTGACCTAATATATGCTCGTCAATCCAAACATATACAAAATCCATAAGCCTAAGTATTGATTTTTGTTGATCATCATCTACAGTATTAAGATTTACATTTTCTATCTTTCCAACAAATTCTTCATGAATCTTTTTATGATTATCAAAGTCGGGATAATCATACAATCTCATTACTCTTTCCTCATCTGAAAAGTGATAGACAGTATACTCCTTAAGTTCGTCTATAAGATCTAATATCCTATCATAATAATCTACATAATTCTTATTTATAGCTAAGTCGTAGATACTTTGTCCTATTTCGAAAAGCTTCCTATGCTCATCATCAACAATTTTTATGTTTATGCTATACTCCTTCTTCCAATCGAACATACTCTTGCACTCCTCTTCTTATAGTTGTCAATAAATTGTCATGATTTGGTTTTTTATTTAATAATAACATATACTAAGAATTTTTATAATATTAAATAAGATATTTTAATTTATTTCATATCCATCTTCTATTTTCTTTTGATATAATCCAATCCACTGTGGTATCTTTCCCTTATTTTTAAGAAGTTCTATGGCTACATCACCAACTACCGCAAGGTCTTCCGCATTAAAATAATATTCTATATTTTTATCAAAAAGTATATTTGCAGAACAAGGAAGTTCATCGTCTCCCTGCCAAACTATAAATGTAATAAATACATTATTTATAAACTCAAACCTGCAGCAAGCATCCCCCTTATTTAATACTTGAGCACCTATAGCTAAAGAATTTTCCTTAAATTCTTCTAATTTATCTGAAAAGACTTTGGCAAGTTTAAGAATCGTTCTGTTGTAAAAATTTCTATAATAAACTAGACCACCAGGTATCTCTTTATAGGTTATATCTTTATTAAAAGATGGTACTGCTTTAGAATTCATAAGATACCTTAATATTAAGGTTTTTATAGTATAAGCTTTAATTTCTTCTCCTGTTTCAACATCGTATAATTCTGCTGAAGGATGTTTTAGAGTATATTTTCTTCCCATAATTTTAAATTTAAATTGTTTATCTAAGTCTTCATATATAATAGTTGATTGTTTTGAAATATCTATCGGATCTGTTTTTGAAAATATATTTTGTATATATTCGTAAGGAACCCTTCCCTGTCTATCATCATTTATCTCATTAGTCCCCATAATTTCATCCTCCTAATTTTAAACTAAAGATTATATAAAAAGTATACTATAAAAACGTCAAAAGTTGAGAAGAAAAATTCAAAAAATTATATAGCTAGCATATTTGTCATTTAATTATCTCCCCAATTCTCTCCAATTTTCGTATATTTCTCCTAGTTCTGCCAAGGCACCCGCTTGATCTTTTCCCATAATAATTCCACCTAATCTAGCTAGATTAATATTAATATTATAAATTTCATCTCTTTCAACACTGAATTGAATCCTTGGAACTATCTTTCCCCACGCAATCATTAATTTTTGCCTATCCTGTTCAGCATAGTTCCAATTTTCTGCTTTTACATCTTCCTGAATTATAGAAATATATTTCACTACGTCTTCACCTTCTCGCATAGGCTTTTTAAGAAATTGTCCTGTTGTCATTATTAAAATAAAGAAGCCTAGGATAATAGCTGGTATGCTGTACGCAATTATTTTTTTCATAGAACACGCCTCCTCGACTACACTATTTAGTTGATTTTGTATTTCTACGATCTTTGTACATATCTATGTATAGTTTATTAGTTTTATCAATAGAGGCCATAAATACCTCTGAAACATCAGTTATTCCTTTTTTTCTTAGCTCATCTGTTAACCATTCTTTATCTTTTTTTATAACTTTTAAATTTTTAGGTATAATTGTTCCATCATATATAAGCGTAATTGACAATCCACCCGGTCCTGTATAAAGATTCATATCCTTTGGAGTAACAGGAAGATATTCAGGTTTTTTTAATACAGAAAGTTGACCATCTTTTTCCATAACTGCAAATTGTACTTCTTTCAAATCAAACACGTCTTTATCTCTAAGTTGTTCTAATAGGTCAGATAAACGGAATCTCATTTTTTTCATTGCATCTTCCATTATTTTTCCATCCATCACTACAATAGTTGGTTCGCCATCAATGTAGGTTGATATAGTTTTAGACTTTAATGTAGCCCACTGAATTCCAAAGCAAATTACTGCCCAAGTCAAAAGTCCTACCCAATGTGCCCAAGCACTACTAGTTAAATCAGTTGTCAAAGTAGATGCAGTAGACCCAATAGTAATTCCAAGTACATAATCAAAAAAAGTTAGTTGACTAATTTGCTGCTTTCCAAGTACCCTGGCAAAAATCAGTAAAGTGAAGAATCCAATTATTCCCCTTACAAAAACTATCAATGCTTCACTCAAGCTTAATCACCCCTATATTTTATAATGATTTTATTTATTACCGTTAAGAGCAGTATTTCTCTTAATTCAAAGACTAATTTATATGTAGAGGCTGTTTCACTTAGAGATAAGTAGAACAGAAAGTAGACTTATAGGCAGGTAGATGTTCCCAAAGCCGAAGGCACATATAAAATTTTTTTATAGTGCCGAAGTCTGGTAACATATATCGCAGAATAAGTCTACTTTATGTCATGTTTATCTAAGTGCGACAACCCCAATAAAATTGTCCTTCTGAATTTTTATTTTATTGTTTCTAAGTTGTTTTTTTTACCTTCACAAGTCCTACATTTCTATAGATACTGCATGAGCAACACCTGGAATACTTTCTTTCTGTTGATATGTCATTGGTGACATTAATGCACCAGTTGCTACAATTAAAATTCTTTTTAATTCTCCCTTCCTCATACGATTTAATAAATGCCCATAGGTCACTGTAGCTGAACAGCCACATCCACTTCCTCCTGCAAATACAGGCTGTTCTTCTTTGTAGATTAAAAGGCCACAGTCTGTAAATATCTCTGGAGGAATATTCATTCCATGTTTATTTAACAGCTCGCCTGCAATTCGATGACCAACTGCACCTAAGTCACCAGTAGCTATCATATCATAATAGGATGGACTTATATTTAAATCTCTAAAATGTGCTTCAATGGTGTCAACAGCAGCTGGTGCCATTGCTTCTCCCATGTTGAAAGGATCAGTAATACCCATATCTATAACCCTGCCAATAGTAGCAGATGTAACTTTAGGACCTTCTCCACCTCTCGCCACTATTGCTGCACCAGATCCTGTCACGGTCCATTGAGCTGTAGGAGGTTTTTGGCCCCCGTATTCCGTTGGATATCTATATTGCTTTTCTGATGCCGCATTATGGCTGGTGGCTGCAGCTAGTACATAGTCTGCAGCTTCACTATCTATAAGCAGAGACCCTAGAGCTAATCCTTCCATGGAACTTGAGCAAGCACCATATATACCTAAATAAGGTATGGCAAGAGTACGTGCTGCAAAGCTACTAGTCACAATCTGATTTAATAAATCACCACTTAAAAAGAATTGAACATCTTCTTTTTGTATTTTGGCTTTTTTTATAGCTATTTCACAAGCTTGTTCTAATAACTTTTTTTCTGCCTTTTCAAAACTATCCTGCTCTAGTCGAATATCCTCATGTAAAATATCGAAATCTTCTGCCAAAGGACCTTTTGCTTCAAAAGGTCCTCCAACGGCCACAGATGCTATAATAACTGGTTTAGAATTAAAAATCCAAGATTGATGTCCTTTTCTCATTTACATCGCTCCTAACCATTTAAATGTAATTTTTTAACGCAATAGATACGGTTCTAATTTTTTTATCACATTTTTTAATCTATCTGCACTTTGAACATACATCTGCTTAGCTCCTTCATTTTCTGTTTCAAGGGAATAGGTCATTAAATCAGCCTGGCATTTTTCTATATTTGCATATAGTAACTCTTTTACTTGAGATTTTGGTGCTTGGATTGTATCATCAAAAAGATCCATGTATAAGTCTCCTGAGGCATCTACCTGACCAATAAAAACATTATATAAAGATACCCCTGCATTTTGTAATTGACCATTAAGCCATCTCTGATTTAATCCCATATTACATAGAGGCTCATTTAAAATATTACCATCTAATATTACTGTCTGTGGTGCTGACTGCGGCGCCACCTTTCTCCCCATATCATGTGGTGTAATCGGCTTCTTATCTGCTTTCAAAATAACGTTAATATTGCCTGTTGGTTCCATAATTGCAAACTCCACATCTGCTAGGTTAAATACACTTTTAGAACGTAATCCTCTTAATAACTCTTCTCCCGTTAATCTTTCTTTCTCCAAATTTTCTTCCATTACTTTTCCATCTTTTATTAGTATAGTTTCTACACCATAAATTAAATTATGTAGCTGCCTGCTTTTCATTGATGTAAACTCTAAAAATATAGGTAATAATATCCATACTGCTAAAGCAGCAATTCCAAAAACAAGATTCTTAATAATATTTACTGAAATCAATGCTGCTAAAATTGCAATTACTGTATAATTAATAAATTCAAAAGCTGTCATATTAGATACATTTTTTTTACCTATAGACCTTACTAAAATTAATGTAAGAAAAAATAAAACTAGAGATCTTATTAAAATTAATAGCCATTCTGCCATAATATGCCGCCCCTTACTTACTTTTATATTGAGGTTCTTCAAATTCTAATACTTTTAATCTATTTTCTAAATCTTTAATAACTGGTTCTATTGCAGCAAGAGCCTCTTTATATTCAGCTTTAGCTTCTTCTTTCTGAGATTGAACAGAATAAATTCTTAAAGTGCCCTGTATTCCTTTTAAATTAATTAAAGTTTGTTTTACTTTAGAACCAACCGTCATTGCTGTGAACCTCCTTTTTATATACTAACTTTATTTTTCATTTTTTATTTACAATTCATATTGTGTCAATAATTTTCTATTTCATTCATGGTAATAATTTATACTAAACATTTATATGTATTTTTTTCATTCTCGTATACATTTAAGATATAACGCTAATAATAAATGTAAATTTTACTATACAGTAGGAGGTTTAAAAATGACAGTGATAAATAAATTAAATCAAACGCTAGAAATGTTGAAATCTTGCGAATCTAACTGCAATACTTTTTCGATGGATACAGATGATCTAAATGCAAAACAACTTTATACTAAACTTGGAGAACAGCTTAAACAGTGTACAGATATGCTGCAAAGTAGAATAACCTATGTAATTGATCAAGAGCCTCAGTATCAACCTCAGAATCAACAAAGACAAGTAGATACTCAGTCTAAAGCTATGGAAAATATTCAAAATGAATTGCCAGAGCTATAATTAAGAATTTACTGCTTAAATTTAACGAAAAAATAGGTACAAAATTAATTGTACCTTTCAAAGGGGATATTATTGGGGGATTTAAAATAGCTTTAAAGTCTATATCAAAAGAAATATCTATTCTTTATTAAATAATAAATATTTTTCTTTGATATTTATTATTATATACTATTTTAAATTTATTTCAAGTATTACTTTTCGACATCTATAGCTATTAATAGCTAGCTTATGTCTGTTATTGCATTTAATTTTTGTAAGACAGATAAAGAATTCTTTCAATCTTTTAAGGGAATATTTTTTAGGATATTTTTTGCTTAAAATATGTTAACTTTTTATTTCAAAAATATTCACAATATTCGCATTGTATTTTAGTAAACCTCATGATATACTACTCACAAGAAGTAAATCCTAACTTCTAATTTAGTAAAATATGTACAAGCAGTTCTTTTAAAGTATAATTTACAGACATCTATGTTTAATAAAAATGATTTACAATACCCTGGATTAAGTGCAACAGCTTATGGGTAAATTTAAGTATACAAGATTAATAATATGCAAGTAGATTTATGTGATAAGTTAGGATTTTTTTAACCATCAATTAGCGTCATTTAGCCAATTGATGGTTTTTATTCTGTTAGAATTATTAATGCTGAAATCGGAAAAGTAAAGTGTAAATCCATATGATTTTTTTAGATTTACACTTTTATTTTAGAATTCAAATTTATAGTATTGTTCCTATATCAAATAGTTTTTATGTTTTATCATCTTTTATTGGACTTTAATAATTTCTGCATTTTCCAATGCACTATAGTGAGTATATCCTCCAATATGAAGTATAGTATCTCCAAGCTCAGGATCTATATGCATTCCCCCTAAACAAGGATAGCTGTGCCAGAACTTTGCTACCGATTTTTTAGCCTCCTCACCTATTTTAGTACCTACAAGATGTTTAGCTATATTATACCCATTACCACATGGAGCAGAAATTATGACTTCAGCTTTAACGATTATGTCATTCTTATCCACAAACAACCTAAACTTAGGCTTTCCCAGCTTAAATTCATCAATAAAATCATTAATTAATTTAAACTCACCATATGTTAAAGTACAGAAAGGTTTAGGAAAAGCATATTCAAGTCCATATTTTTCACACTCTTCTATTAACATTTCTCGACTCCATCTTGGGACCCAATCCTTATCTTCACAAGGTACAATAATTCCCTTTCCACCACTTTCTTTTATAAGTTTAGGAAGCTCTAAAACTATATCCTGATGAACCCCAATAATAATCGCTAAATCATGCTCTTCAAATTTTTCAGGGAGATACTTAAGCGGCTGATCTTCGAATAACATATAAAAATCTGGAAGTTTAACTATTTGAACAATATTATCCGAAAAATCCAAATTATATTTTCCTCTACACCAAAAACAAGATTTACCGCATACCGTACAAGCTTCCTTTTTATTTTCTAAATGAGGTATAAACTTTGTGTTAGCAAATCTGGTATCCATTTTCACATGGAATTCATCCTTAACCTGTTTATCACTCTTTTCAGAACTAATAATTAATAACCTCATTTTACCCCCTCCTTAGTTATCTTTTAACTAAATTATAGTAAAAAACAATTAAGAAGTCGGTAACACATGTTACTTATTCTTACTTTCTTAACCTATTTAGATTATTCAATCTTTTCTCAAAAAAAATGAACATGAGAATTGCATCAACTGTCCATTGAATTACCGTTACCCACCACACATATGTTATAGATAGCTTTAATATTCGTATGAAATAGAAGATTAGAGGTACTCTTATAATCCAGCTTGTAACTAAAGATATAATAAAAGGACTTTTAGCATCACCAGAACCCTTTAGTGCACCAGCAAATACTGATGATAAAGCTATAGCTGGTTGCTCAAAGGCACCTATAAATAAGCATAGTGATGCTAAATACACAACTTTTTTTTCGTTTTCATCTACAAATAGATCTACTAGAAAATTAGGTATTATGAGAAATACTACACTAAATACGCTCATCATAGCTACAGCTCCCAAAGCACAAGCACAGCTATACTCTTTAGCTTCTCTATAATTTTTTTCACCAATCTTTATTCCAACCAAAGTAGTTACAGCTGTTCCAAATCCCATTCCAGGCATAAAGGATATAGATTCAACAGTGTTTGCTATTTGATTTGCAGCAAATGAAACAGTCCCTGCACGCATTATGATAAAGGTACCTAGTAGTCTGCTTAAATTAAACGCTGCATCTTCCATAGATGAAGGTATTACTAAAAAAATTAGATCTTTTACTTTTTTTGAAGAAAGTTTTAGAACATATCTTAATCTTATTTTAACTTCAGATTTATAGATTAAATAAAACATCAAAAATGTAAAGCCAATAGCCTGAGAAATTACAGAAGCTACTGCTGAACCTTCTACTCCCATCTTTGCGCCTATGATTCCAAAGATTAAAATTAAATCTAAACTTATCTTAAATGCAGCAACAATAAGAGAAACTAAAAATGGTGTATATGTATTTCCATAACCTCTTAATATTGAATTTATTATGTTTATCTGCATATTAAAAAATATTGCAATTATAGTAATACGGGTATATCTGTTACTTAAACTTAGCACACTTCCTCTTGCTCCAGCTATTTGTAAAATAATTTCACTAAAACTAAATAGGCTATAGCATATTATAATAGAGACGAATAAGCCTATAACAAACCCCAGAGATGCGTATTCTTCAGCATCTCTTATATCCCTTGCCCCTATACTTCTAGATACAAAAGATGTTATCCCAATGGATACTCCTACCGTAATAAATATTGCCACACAAGTATTTAATATTTCGTTACTTATTCCAATAGCGCTCACTGCTTTGTTTCCACCATAATTGCCAATAATCATTGTATCAAGCATGGCCATTAGCGTATACACTGTAGCCTCTGCAACGGCTGGGATTGATATGTCTAACACTTCTTTAATAACAGTTCTACTTAACATAATTCTGCCACCTTTTAATATATTTAAAATGCTAAAGTATATATTTCTAAATATATTAATGAAGTGAAGCTTTTAATATAAAAACTTTTTTAAGTAAAAGAGAAACTTAATTCTTATTTTCTATATAGTCTTTAATTGCTTGTAAAAACTCCTCGCCATATTTTTTAAACTTTGTTTCTCCTATTCCTTTTATGTTAAGCATATTCTCTTCATTCAATGGACGTGATTCACTCATTGCACGAAGGGTACTGTCTGCAAATACAATATACGGTGGCACATTTTCTCTATCAGATATATTTTTTCTTATTGATTTAAGCAGGTTAAATAATGAATTATCTTCTACCTCTATCTTCTGCCTTTTCTGAATCTTATGATATACTTTTTCATTACCTTTAAGCACTTGTACAGCTTTTTCTCTTAATCTAACCATAGGAAACTGCCCTTCTGTAAGATACATATACTCATCAGCTATTAATACATTCATAAGATCTCTTACTTCCTTTAAAGTATACCCTTTCATTATTCCAAAAGTAGATAGCTTGTTAAATCCAAGCTCCGAAACTTTTTTATCCTTTGAGCCCTTAAGCACTTGAGATACAAGTATAGTACCAAAGCCCTGCTTCATTCTAGCTACGCAGGAAAAAATCTTTTGAGCATCTACAGTTATATCGGAAAGCTCTGTTTCGTCTTTGCAGTTACTGCAGTTATCACAATAATCCGCTACTCTTTCTTCTCCAAAGTATTCTAAAATATATTTTCTTAGACACTTTGTAGTGTGACAGTAGTCAACTACATCTTGAAGCCTTCTATAATCTACTGCTCTTCTTTCTTCCAAAACTGTGTTTTGTTCAATTAAATATTTTTGAACCATTATATCCTGAGAATTAAACAATAAGATACACTGACTTGCTTCACCATCTCTGCCGGCACGTCCTGCTTCTTGATAATAGGCTTCCATATTCTTAGGTATATTATAATGAATTACATATCTTACATTCGATTTGTCAATTCCCATGCCAAAAGCATTAGTTGCCACTATAATATTTATATTATCGTATATAAAATTTTCTTGAGCTTTAGCTCTATCTAAATCCTCCAGGCCTGCATGGTACTTTCCTACAGAATATCCCTTAGTTTTTAAAAGCTCATAGATATTATCAACTTCTTTTCTTGTAGCTGCATAAACTATCCCAACCTGATCTTTGTTATCCTCTACATATTTTAATAAATAATCTTTTCTATTCTCGCCCCTTATCACTGAAAAAAATAGATTTTTACGATCAAAGCCTGTAGTATAGACTTTAGGATTTTTTAAATTTAATAATCTTACGGCATCATCTTTTACTTCTTTTGTTGCTGTAGCTGTAAAAGCTGAGACAATAGGTCTATCCATCAAACTTTCTATCAAAGGCTTAATAGTCCTATAACTTTTTCGAAAATCATGTCCCCACTGTGATACACAGTGAGCCTCATCTATTGCTATCATTGATACATTTATTGTCCTAAGTAACTGACAAAAATACTCCGATTCTAGTCTTTCAGGTGATATATATAATAACTTTGAATATCCGCTTACTGTCATTAATATTCTTTGCTGAACCTCATAGTTATCCAAAGTACTATTTATGTAAGTTGCCTTTATACCAACGCTATTAAGCGAATCTACCTGATCCTTCATAAGAGATATTAATGGTGATATTACAATTGTTACTCCTGATAAAAGAAGTGCAGGTATTTGGTAACATATAGACTTACCTGCTCCTGTAGGCATTATAGTAAAGGTATCTTCACCTTTTAGTATACTTGTAATAACTTTTTCTTGCCCTTCTCTAAAGCTATCATATCCGTAGTATTTTTTAAGCAACTTTATAGCTTCATCTATCATTAAAATACAACCCTCCAAAATTTACTCAGCCTTTATTATAACATTTAATTTATTATGTCGATAATTAATTAATCAAATCGCAAAAACTATTTAAAAATTCTACGATAATTGTTATAATCTAATTAATAAGTATTTTTTGAAAATATTAATTAGTATTTAGATGACAAATTAAATATATCGTTCAAAAAATGAATAAAGCCTATATCTTAATTTTATCTTTTTATTTAATATATAGTCTAGTTTGAATATCCTAATCTTAAGGGAGGATAAAATATGAAAACATTAATTTTTTTTGGTTCAGCAAGAAAAGAGGGAAACACAAAAGAAATGGTAAATATATTTATTGATGAACTTCAGGGAGATGTAGAAGTTATAGACGCATACAGGTCAACTATATCTCCCTGCATAGATTGCAGATACTGCTGGTATAAAAAAGGTTGTTCAATAAAAGATGATATGCAGAGTATTTACAAAAAAATAGATGAAGCTGATAATATTGTATTTGCATCTCCTATGTATTTTTATAACGTTCCAAGTCCTTTAAAAATTATCATAGATAGATTGCAGGTTTACTGGGCTGGAGTATTACGAAAAGACCGTCCTGAACTGGGAGCTAAAAAAGGTGCTATTTTAATGTGTGGTGGAGCACGTCCCTTTAAAAATCAGTTTATAGCTGGTGAAATTGTATTAAAAGCAGTATTAAAGGATTTATCAGCAGAATGTTTAGGCATTGTAACTTCATCATATACTGATAAATTTCCAGTTTCTCAAAATGAAGATATTAAAAATCTAATTAGAGATTTAGCTAAAAAAATAAATACTACTTTGATTTGAACTTTTACAAGAAGTAAATTGATGTTTATAATGTTATCATTTAATTTGATGCAATTATATTTTTTTCGATGTATTAGAGGCTTTAAAGCGAAAAATCTAATTATTCCTTTAAATTCTTGTATTTATAATGTAAAATGTAGTATAATATTGTTGGTGATGGAGCTCACCTTTAATTGCGTTAAGCTAATGGCTCCTACTTTAATGTTTATTAAAGTAGGAGTTTTTTATTTTACTAGGAGAAGGAGATATTTACATGAGAAAGTATATTTTTATAGGAATTGGAGGTTTCTTAGGGGCTATTTTCAGACTATTTATTAAGCTAATGCCTATTCAAAACTATCATGAACTTGTTCCTCTTAATGTTCTATTTATGAATATAACCGGTAGTTTTGTTTTAGCATTAATTACTACTATTGCTTTAGAAGTCCTCAATATGGATTCAGATTTAAGACTTGGTATTTGTACTGGATTTTTAGGCGCATATACTACCTTTTCTACTATGTGCAAGGAAGCCATAACATTAATCGACAAAGGATATTATTTTTCTACTATTACTTATCTTACAAATTCTATTTTTCTTGGCATTGCAGCTGCCTATTTAGGTGTTGTTGTTGCAAGAGAAATAGTTTATAAATTAGTTAATAGAAAAAATATCAATGAGGTGTAGTAATGAATTTTTTATTAGTCGGCATGGGCGGAATACTGGGAAGTATAACAAGATATTCATTAGGAAAGTTTATATCTGAACGTTCTAAAAGCTCTTTTCCTATCGGAACTGCTTTTATAAATATAACGGGAGCTTTATTTCTAGGAATGTTAAGCAACCCAATAATTGGGAAGAATACTTATTTATTTTTAGGAGATGGATTTTTAGGCGCGTATACTACATTTTCTACTTTTATGTATGAAGGTTTTAATCTTTTTCAGGAAAATGCTAAACTCAATGCCTTCACCTATATATTAATGTCAGTTATATTAGGCTTAATAGGCTATAAATTGGGAGTTAAATTAAGTTATTTATTATAGAAAGGAGGTATGTTTGTGTCTGAAAAATATAAAATGCTAAAGATTTATGTATCTGAGGATTCTAAATATAAAGGAAAAAGTCTTTATCATTCTATCGTTATAAAACTCAAAGATATGTGTATAGATGGAGTTACTGTAACAAGAGGTATTGAAGGCTATGGAAAAGGTAAAAAAGTACACAATGCTAAAATTCTGGACTTAAGTTCTAGTCTTCCAATAATTGTAGAAGCAGTTGATACTGAAAGTAATATATTAAAAGTACTCCCTTCTATAAAAGAAATGGTTACAGACGGAAAAATTATAACTCTTGATGTGGATTTGATATTATAAAAGGGGATGTCCAACTATAGATAACCTAACCAGAAAGTTAACTTATAAAAAATATTTATTGGTAACAGTTAACACAAATTAAATATTTTTTTAGAGGACAATTGACATAGGACAGCAATTGGCCTCTAGAAATATGTTTTCATCTTCCAATTATTACCGATAATTCTCATAGTGTAAGTCAACTTTCGGCCGTGGTTGTCTATAGGAGGATGTGATTAAACAAAATTTTACATTAAGTAAATCCTTAAATACCAATGCATTGGACTTTTTCATTTTCCATCTTTTGATATATAAAATGGACTTTATCACAACCTCCTATAGTGAGCCACTCTCTTTTTCATGTCTTTCTAGGAGTTATTTCATTTTTGGTAAAACTATTGTCAACTTAAGTTACTTTTTTATTTGGAACTATATTTCTTTTATAATATTTTTCATAAGATTAATAAATTTTTCTCTCACTAATTCTGAAGTTTCCATTACTTCAGTATGATTTAAAGGCTGATCGAGTATTCCTGCTGCCATATTGGTTAAGCAGGAAATACCTATGACTTTTATTCCACTATGATTAGCTACAATTACTTCCGGAACAGTGGACATACCAACAGCATCTGCTCCTAGAACTTGAGCCATTTTAACTTCTGCTGGTGTTTCATAAGTTGGACCGCTAAACCAAGCATATACACCTTCTTGAACTGATATATTTAATTGTTGCGCAATAAATTTAACTTTATTTCTTAAATCCTTATTGTATGCATCCGACATATCCGGAAAACGAGGACCAAATTCATCTAAATTCTTTCCCATTAATGGATTGGCTCCTGCTAAATTTATATGATCTTTTATAATCATTAGGTCACCAGGATTGAATTCTGGATTGGAAGCACCAGCTGCATTTGTAACAATTAAAGTTTGTATTCCAAGGGCTTTCATAACACGAACTGGAAATGTAACTTCTTGAATAGGATATCCCTCATAGTAATGGAATCTACCTTGCATAGCAACTACAGTTTTCCCTTCTAATGTTCCTACAACTAAACGTCCCGCATGACCTTGAACTGTTGATACAGGAAAATGTGGTATTTCACCATATGGATAAAATTCTGGATTTTCTATTTGATCTGCTATAGCACCAAGTCCTGATCCTAAAATAAGTCCTAGTTCAGGTTTATGATTTATTTTTTTCAAAATAAAATCTGCGGCTTCCTTTATTTTTAATTCGTATTTCATGCTATCTACTCCTTAATGTATATTTTATCTTAAAATTTCTTTTAAAAAGCTTTCACCATTTTTAATGCTAGGAATTGAAAAAATTTCAGCAACAGTTTGCCCAATGTCAGCAAAGCTCTTTCTTGTTCCAAGATTAACATTAGATTTAAGTTCCTTACCATAAGCTATAAGAGGTACATATTCTCTGGTATGATCTGTTCCTGGTGTAGTAGGATCACAGCCATGATCGGCAGTAATTATTAGGGTATCCGTATCTTTCATCTGAGCAAGTACTTCTCCAAGCCTTACATCGAAAGCTTCTAAACCTTTTCCATAAGCTTCTGGATCATTACGATGTCCCCATTTCATATCAAAGTCAACAAGATTTGTAAATATTAATCCTTTTTTATCTTGTTTCAAATAATTTAGAGTCTGATCCATTCCATCCATATTATCTTTTGTATGAATTGCTTCTGTAATACCCTTGCCACAAAATATATCCTCTATTTTCCCCACAGCCATTACATTTAAACCATTATTTTTTAATACATCAAGTAAAGTGTCATGTGGTGGAACTAATGAGAAATCTCTTCTGTTAGGTGTTCTTGTGAAATTACTCATATTTCCAATAAAAGGTCTTGCAATTACTCTGGCTACTGCATGTTCCCCTGTTAATATATGTCTTGCTATTTCACACATTTTATATAATTCTTCAAGCGGAATTACATCTTCGTGCGCTGCTATTTGAAACACACTATCTGCTGATGTATAAACAATAGGTTGTCCTGTTTTTATATGTTCTTCTCCAAGTTCATCAATTATCGCTGTTCCCGATGCGGGTTTATTACCTATAATTTTTCTACCAATAGCCCTTTCAAAAGCTTCTACAACGTCCAAGGGAAAACCATTAGGATATGTAGGAAAAGGTTTCTTTGATACTACTCCAGCCATCTCCCAATGACCTGTTGTCGTATCCTTTCCATTTGACGTCTCTTCAAGACGAGCATAACATCCTATTGGATTTTCTACTTTTTCAACTCCTTTTATAGTATCAACATTTCCGAGTCCTAGTTTTTCTAAATTAGGAAGTGTTAGCCCTCCTAATACCTTTGATATGTTACCAATAGTATTAGCTCCCACATCTCCATATTTTTCAGCATCAGGCATTTCTCCCATACCAACACTGTCTAGTACTATCCAAATAACTCTATTTATCATATTTTCTACTGATTTTAAATCATTTATAATTTAAAATCAGCAATTTCACCTCCTCATTTTTTGTTATGAAATTTAAGTAGTCTCGTTTTAAAGGTTTACTCTTTATATAAAATGATTTTAATCGTAAACACTTTCAAATATGGAAGCGCTTACATATGTTATTTTATAAACGGAGCTCTTGGCATCAGATGGAGTTTGTCTACGACCACCGGGCAATTCTGCCCGTTAAAGACCATTCCACCTGATGCTTAGAAATCGTTATCCAGGGACGTAGTCGCTCGAAACGTACACTTTGAGAAAAGCAGGTGCACCAAATCTGTGATTTGGTGACAGTCGCTTTCACAGAGTGCGTGGGAATATTAGAGCGGGTAGCCATCGGATAAAATGTGAATTTAAAAGAATTCACATAAAAACTCATATAATCTATAATATCTTTATAACATCAGATAAAGATACACTATACCATTCGGATTAGTATTTTAATTTTTTAGAAACGCAACTTATATGTTGTACATTAAATATGTTAGCGCTTACATATTTAATATACAACATATTCTGACAAAGTTCAATATGTTTTCGTTAAAAAGTTCCAAAAGACCACCTAACTTATATTCCGAGATATATTGACATTCTTTCATCACCTTTTTATCAATTAGACATACTATAATATTACACAAAAACTATGAATTAAAGTGTTTTAGGAGGTCACATAATAAAATGATCAAAGAAAAAGCTGCATCTTTATCCATAGTATCAAACTTTTTACTTATAATTTTTAAACTTTCAGCCGGAATACTCATTGGTTCAATTAGTGTTATATCCGAAGCAATCCATTCTTCCATAGACTTAATTGCAAGTATTATAGCTTTTTTTTCCATAAAAAAAGCCTCTATGGCAGAAGATGTAGATCATCCTTTTGGACACGGCAAATACGAAAATGTTTCTGGGTTTACAGAGGCTATTTTGATATTTTTTGCTGCTGCATTAATTATCACAGAAGCAATTAAAAAAATTATATATGGTTCTTCAATTAATAATGTTGGCTCAGGACTTATAGTTATGTTTATATCTTCTATAGTTAATTTAATAATTTCTACTAAGTTAATGAAAATTGCAAAAGAAACAGATTCTATTGCTTTAGAAGCAGATGCATTTCATCTTTTAACAGATGTAATAACTGCCTTAGGCGTATTTTTAGGTCTTATTATTGTAAAATTTACGGGATTAAAGATTATTGATTCAATAACAGCAATATTTGTAGCTTTTCTAATAATTAAGACTTCCATAGATTTAATTAAAAGATCTTTAAAAGATTTAGTTGACAGTAAACTTCCTGATGAAGATATAGAAAAAATAATTCAAATACTCAATTCACATAATGAAATAAAAGGATATCATAGATTAAGAACAAGAAAGAGCGGCTCTAAAAAAGAAATTGACATTCATTTAAAGCTTAGCGAAAACTATTCTCTAATACAAGCACATAATCTATGTAGTCACATAGAAAAGGATATAAAACACGTATTTCCTAACAGTTATATTATTATACACCCAGAACCACTGCCTATGATGAAGAATGTATAGACATCCACGGCCGAAA
>NZ_JAEEGC010000159.1 GCF_019207025.1 Clostridium thailandense
AGCATAAATATATCATAAATATATCATAAATAATATGGGGAGGTATTGATTTATGTTAACTAAAAGACAGAATTTACTCGAAACTATTAAAGGTGGAAATCCAGATCGTTTTGTTAATCAATATGAATTTTTGAATATAATCATGGAAGTGCCTTTGGAAGTTAGTTTCAACTACGGTAGTACTTGGAAAGATAATTGGGGGATAACATGGCAGTGGCCAGAAGGTCAACTTGGTATGTTCCCTGTGCATGATGCCGAGCACATAGCTTTAAAAGATGTTACTGAATGGAAGGAATCAGTTAAATTTCCTACAATTCCGACTTCCGATGAAGCTTGGGCGAAAGCTATTGCTCATGCCAATTCTGTTGACCGTAACGAGGAATTTGTGACACCTTTTTATGCCCCAGGTATCTTTGAAATGACACATCATCTTATGGGTATGGAAAATGCCTTAATGAGTTTATATGAAGAACCTGAAGCTATGCATGAGTTAATTGATGCTCTTACGCAGTATGAGCTGGAGTTTGCAAAATTGATAGTTGAAAAACTTCATCCAGATTGTATTTTCCATCATGATGACTGGGGAAGTCAAAAAAATTCTTTTGTGTCTCCTGAAATGTTTGAAGAGTTCTTTCTTCCAGCTTATAAAAAAATCTATGGTTACTATAAAGAAAATGGTGTTGAATTGATTGTTCACCATAGTGATTCTTATGCAGCTAACTTAGTTCCATATATGATCGAAATGGGCGTGGATATTTGGCAAGGAGTTATGAACACTAATAACATTCCTGAACTTATCAAGGAATATGGTGGAAAAATATCCTTTATGGGAGGACTTCACAGCGGTTTGATTGATTTCCCAGATTGGACGCCTGAAAATTGTGCTAAGCATGTGGAAGAAGCTTGCAAAGCTAATGGAAAGAAATACTTTATTCCATGTCTGACTTCCGGTTTACCTTCAGGGTATTTCGACAATGTATATGACGTAGTAACTGATGCAATAGATGAAATGAGTAAAAAAATGTTTTAAGGTACATAACTTGGAAAAAACATTTTTAAATATATAGTGCAGTTTAATGAAAAAAGCGAGATCTTACGATTTCGCTTTTTATGTATGATTTATCTATGTAAAAAACAAAAATGAAGTGATTTGTAAAAGTTTTAAATTAATATCAAACAAAAAATTCATGTGATAACATGTTTGACAAACACCGAGAGGATTATGCTTGTTTTGAAGAGTCCATTTTCAGCGGTGAAAGAGTAGACTCCGTCATATTTTTGTGCTAATGCAGCTATGCTTCTCGTACCGATTCCATGATTCTCCATTTCGTTAACTGGTAAGTCGTCAACAAACATAACTGTGCCTTCATAGCTGTTAGTAATTTGTATTAAGACCTTATCATTTTTAGTTTTACAGATAACTTTTATAATTCTTTTCTTTTCCCTTGAAATATCTTTGCAGGCATTCACAGCATTCTCAATGGCATTTGCAAAAATAATACAAAAATCCATATCAGATATTGAACTTTTTTGTGGGAGCTTGATACAGGTTTCAACTTTAATTTGTTCTTTCTTTGCCTTAGTAAGATAGTAGTATAGAATCAAGTTGACCGTGTAATTGTCGCAATAGGTTTCAACTATGGTACCTTCAATATTTTTTTCAATCTCTGTAATATACTTTTGCGCCGCTTCCTTGTTGTTGCCCGAGAGGTAAGCACTTATCAAATTTAGATGGTGTCGCATATCGTGGCGATAAATTATTGTTTTCTTCTGTGATTCTTTCAATGCCTCCAAATACACCTGTGCTGAGGTTAGCTGCGTTTTCAATAAATTCTGTTCGTTTTGCAAGGTGAGTTGTTCTCTAGTTTGCTTAAAAAGCTGTAAAATCATAATATAAGCTGAAAGAGTCAAAATAAGAGCTAGTACCATGATAACAAGAATTGACTTCATTGTGGCGTTTTTCACATTATACATTCCAATAAAATAAATAAGTGCATAGTATGAAAGTGGTATAGTACAAAAGCCAAACCAGCCCTTATCTGTGTAGCGCAGCATATAAAGAAATGATGGACGGAGATACTTGTAAACAATAAACCCTGTGGGTATATACATTATGATGGAAACAACACACAGGATTGTACTATTGAAGCCAAAAAAAGATGAAGTTATAAGCCCTACACCAATAGGAGGCGTACATAAAACGAAAACTGTCAAAAGAATAAAAATTAACTTTATTCCTTTGTACTTTGATACAAACAGAAAGGCTATAAATGACGGAACATGAATAAGAAGGGGGTATAACTTCAAAAAACTTGCATATCCAAAGTTTGCCCAAATAAGTCCATCACAAATTAGCACAACAGTTACGAACAGTCCCATCAGAAATAGATTATTTTTATTTTTAACTTCACAATCTAGGAGCATATATATCAAGCTGATAGCGTAAATAAGTGCTATAAGAGATCTTATTAAGTTCATTATGTTTATTTTACCTCCTCTTGGTCTTCCTCGTGAAAGGAATGATTGATATACGCCTGCTTTACATTTTTATAAACATTTCTTGATATGGGTATAAACACATCGTTTGTTGTTGTAATTCCATCCTGTGATAGGTTCTTGACATAGTCTAAGTTGACAATATATGAGCGATGAGGCTTGATGAAATGTTTGTTTATTAATAAAACAGTTTCAATTTGAGAAATAGTACTGGTAATTTCTAGTGTAGCTCCATTTATTTGGTTAAAATATACAGTTCTTCCACTCACCTCAACATAAACCAGATGGTGTAGGAATACTTTAGACAGACTGATTTTTGTTTTTAAAAGGATATATGGCTTCAGGTCGCTGTAAATGTCATTGCAGACTTTTTCTAAAACAGTAAAAAGCTTGTCCTTTTGAATTGGCTTTAAAAGATAGTTAAAAGCGTCAACTGAATAAGACTCTACAGCAAATTCCGAGGTTGAAGTCAAAAATATGATTTTGGCAACCTGATCTTTGCTTCTTATCTCGGTGGCAAGGTCAATGCCGTTTATGTCCGGCATAATGACGTCTAAAAGAAAAACATCAAAATGTTTGCCTTTTTCTATTAGGTCAAGCAGTTGCATACTGCTTTGAAATCTACTGACTTTAATTTTGTCTTTTGAAAAGCCACAATTAAAATATTCATCTAGATGTTGATTGATATGTATAAGCTCTTGTTCATCGTCATCACATATAGCGATTTTCATCTTGACACCTCAATTTCATCTTTAAATATCATTATAATAATTGTAAAGTAATATAGATTATATCATAATTGCCATAAACTAAGCCACCTTAAATTACATTTCATGACGCTATAGTAACATTTCATGAAAATGATAAATTTTAAATAATCCTTTTAGATTATAATTATCTTAATCTGGTATCTACTGACTAAATAAAATTGATGTAATATAGAGGGGGACTTAATATGAAAAAAAATAAAATTTTTAATGTAATTGTATTATTAGCACTTATTTTCACACTATTCACAGGTTGTGGGTCTGACCCAGTAGCAGAAGATCTAACAAACTATATCAACAATCAAATGCCCGCTGTAACTAAATTGCAAAAGAGCTATGCGACTGCATTGTCATCTATTAATGAATCAACTGACACTCAAACTATGATTTCAAAACTTAAGAAAGAAATTCTCCCTAATTCAGAAAAACTTATTGAAGAAGCAAAGAAAGTAGTTCCTAAAACTGAGGAAGTAAAAACTCTACATAACAAGTATATAGAAGCTATGACTAAACAAAATAGTGGATTTGCTAAAATGCTTGAGGGACTTGAGAAGGCTAATAATGAAACAGTAAATAGCAGCAGTAAAATAACAGAAGAAGGAAATACAGAATATACTGCTTATATCAATGAATTAAAAGACCTTGGGAAAAAACACGGGGTAGAAATTAAATAATAAGCATTTATAAAAAGAAAGGGTCTGTTGCACCAATAACTTAATGCAGCAGCCCCTTATTAAATTTCTATTCAATGGATATGCCTGAAGCAGAGGAAACTTTTTAGTTAAGTAAGCTCAGATAAAGCTTTAGGTTTTATTGTTGTATTTCTTAGCAAGTTTAAACCTAAAAATTGATTTTTGTGAACTTAACTGTTAAAATTAGCACAGGATTTTAATATTCTAAAAATTATTAGTAAAGGTTGTGATGAATATGATAAAAAATATGATGGTGAGAGAAGATTAAATAAGAACTTACTAAATCATAATTATAGTAATGGCTTAAAATTAGTTATTCTCTCAATATAACACTATTTTATTTATTAAGGAGAGAATATTTGAATATGTATAAAATTATATACACAGAAAAATCATGGATGGAGAGTGAAGGTGTAGAGCAGGTAAAAAAACTGTCAAATTTAAAAGGAGTAATTTTAGCTGTTGGTTACCCAGATTTGCACCCTGGAAAAACACCAGTTGGAGCAGCTTTTTTAACAGAAGGAATAATTTATCCTCATCTAATTGGAAATGACATAGGATGTTCTGTAAGTTTATTTCAAACTTCTATCTTTGAAAAGAAATTTAAAGTAGATAAGGCAATGAGAAGTTTGAACAATCTAGAATTTGAAAAAGATGAATTTAATATTGGTACTATAGGTAAGGGTAACCATTTTGCAGAATTCACTGCTATTGATGAAATATTGGATAAAGAAGAATTTAATAATCTGAATCTAGATAAAAATAGAGTATATTTACTAATTCATAGCGGCAGTAGAGGTTTAGGCGAACATATTTTAAGAAAGCATATTGAGAAGTACAGCTGTCAGAATGGTTTGGAATGGGGTAGTGAAGGTTTTGAAAGCTACTTAAAAGATTATGAACAGGCAATAACTTTTGCTAGAAAAAGCAGGCAATTAATTGCTGAGAGGTTATGTGATGCTATTAATGGCTCTTTAGAAAGTCTTGCAATTGAGGCTGTTCATAATGGTATTGAACTTAAAGATAATTATTATGTTCATAGAAAAGGTGCAGCACCTTCTGATACTGGCTATGTTGTTATAGCAGGCTCTAGAGGGACTAACTCATATATTGTTAAGCCTATTAATGGAAGCTTGGATACAGGTTTTTCAATTGCCCATGGAGCTGGACGTAAGTGGCAGAGAAATGGCTGTAAAGAAAGACTTTTAGGTAAGTTTTCTAAAAAAGATGTTAAAAATAGCAACTTTAGTTATAACCTTGTATGTAAAGATAAAAGTTTAATTTACGAAGAAGCCCCAGAAGCCTATAAAAACATTGATAGGGTAATTCAGGATCTTATTGAATTTGATTTGATTAAAGTAATAGCAAAATTAAAGCCTATTGTAACCTATAAAGATTAATAGAATGTTTTAAAACACCAAATTTAATAAGTATATTGACTTTTTATAATACAAACATTTTAGTTAGCAGAATGTTTGTATTACTTTTTTATTAATATGGTGATGCTTAATGGAACATTTAAAAATGAAGGTAATGAGTTAAAAATAAATTTAATAAAAAAATAAATTAACAAGGATACCAATGAGGAACATGGTAAGCTTTCCTTGTTAAAAACCACAACGGGAGTGTAAAACTAAGTAATTGGTTTAGCACTTCCGTTTCTATTTTAAATTTGTGTTTAAACAAAGTCTGTATATGATAGAATAGTAACATAGGATGGTGAGGAGTATGGAAAAAAAATTCAATGTAACTGGAACTTGCATACCTAGAAAACATTACATGGTAGATACAACAGAAAAAATAAATAAAATAATAAAATTAATAGATAATGAAGAATATTTTATAATAAATAGACCAAGACAGTATGGGAAGACGACAACATTATTTTTACTAAACAATAAATTAAAACAAAGCCAAGAATATTTACCAATAAAAATAAGTTTTGAAGGCATAGGAGATTTGGTTTTTGAAAATGAAAGTAGGTTTAGCAAAGGGTTCATGAGGCTATTAGAACGAACAGTTGAATTTGAAGATGTTGAATTAGCTAATTTTATTAGTTTAAATATGGAAAAAACAGAATCCTTAGATGATTTATCTTATTTTATGACAAAATTTATAAAAAAGGCAAATAGAAAAGTAATATTAATGATAGATGAAGTTGACAAAAGCAGCAATAACCAATTGTTTTTAAGTTTTCTAGGAATGCTTAGAAACAAATATTTGCTTAGAAATGAGGGCTTGGATTGCACTTTTTACAGTGTAATACTGGCAGGCGTTCATGATGTAAAGAGTTTAAAAATTCAAATTAGATCTGAAGAAGAGCATAAATACAACAGTCCGTGGAATATTGCTTCAGATTTTGATGTAGATATGAGTTTTTCAACAGAAGAAATAGGAACAATGCTTGAGGAATATGCAGGGTGCAATAATTTAATAATGGATATACCCAAGTTATCAGATAGAATTCATTTTTTTACATCTGGATATCCATTTCTAGTAAGTAGAATATGTAAAACTTTAGATGAAAAGATTTATCATGACAATAAAAAAAATTGGAGTATAGAAGATATTGATAAAGCAGTTAAACTTATAATAAGTGAAGTTAATACATTATTTGAAAGTATAGTTAAAAATCTTGAAAATAATGAAGAATTGTATGACTTGGTAAAAAGACTTTTAATAAATGGAGAAATAATATTATTTAATGCTCTTGATTCATTAATTAATTTAGGTTTAACTTATGGTATTTTTAAACAAGGAATTAGTGGAATTGAAATAAGTAATAAAATATTTGAAGAAATAATCTACAATTATATGCTTTCAAAATCAAGAACAACCTATAAAGATATGAGCAAATATAATTTTAAAGACAAATTTATAACTAATGAAGGTGGTCTGTGTATTGAAAAAATATTACTTAAGTTTCAGCAATTTATAAAAGAACAATATAGTCATATAGATGCTGCATTTATAGAAAGGGAAGGAAGGCTTTTATTTCTTGCCTTTATTAAACCTATAATTAATGGTGTGGGATTTGATTTTAAAGAAGTTCAAATTTCAGAAGAAAAGAGATTAGATATAGTTATAACTTATAATAATTTTAAGTATATAATTGAACTTAAAGTGTGGAGAGGGGAAAAATATCATAGAAAGGGAGTAGCACAGCTTAGTGATTATTTGGATATTCATGGTATGAACAAAGGGTTCTTACTTATATTTAATTTTAACGAAAATAAAGAATATAAAAAGGAAGTTATTATTGAAAATAACAAGGAAATATTTACTGTACATGTATAAAGTATGAAAACAAATACATTGATATTTTTATAATTACTTTGCTAAGAAAGAAACTCATCGACATTATGCTTAAGGATGTCGGTTGGAATAAATTTAATCAGATAATCCACATTATATTTCTCAAGAAAATGATTAGGAGTGAAAAGGTATATGAAAAAGAGATTCAATACCACAGGACCATGTATTAGTAAAAAGCATTATATGGTTAATATTGAGAATAAGCTTAGAGCGGTTGAAACGCTTATAGATAGAGGCGATTATTTTCTCATAAATAGACCTAGACAATATGGCAAGACAACATTGATATCACAAATAGCTAAAAGTTTTAAGGATAAATATTTAATTATTCGTACTAGCTTTGAAGGAATTGGTGATAGTGTATTTGAAAATGAAGAAGTTTTTTGTAATAGCTTTTTAACTTTGATTATCGGTACCTTAAAATTTGTTTCTGAAGAAAAGGCTATGGAACTCCAAAAACTAAGTTTAGGTGTAAAAAATCTGCAAATGTTATCTGGTGTTATAACAAAATTTATTATTAATTGCGATACGCCAGTAGTTTTAATAATTGACGAGGTAGATAAGAGTAGCAATAATCAATTATTTTTAAGTTTCTTAGGAATGCTTAGAAATAAATATATACTTGCAAATGATGATATGGATTATACTTTTCATTCTGTTATATTGGCCGGAGTACATGATATTAAAAATTTAAAGCTAAGCATTAGACCGGAAGAGGAAAGGAAATACAACAGTCCATGGAATATTGCAGTTAACTTTAATATAGATATGACTTTTAATCCTTTAGAAATAGAAACTATGCTCAAGGATTATGCTAATGAAGAAAATGTTATTGTGGATACAGCTGTAATATCAGAAAGAATATATTTTTATACTGGTGGATATCCTTTTTTAGTTAGTAGACTTAGTCAAATGATGGATGAAAACTTCAGAGATTCATGGTCTTTAGATAACATAGATAAAGCTGTAAAACTGCTATTAAATGAAAAAAACACATTATTTGATTCTTTAATAAAAAATCTTGAAAATAACAAAGAATTTAAAACTTTTATTGAAAAAATAATATTATCTGGTGAAGAAATAGTTTATGTTCCTAGTGATAGTCTTATATCCCTTGGAGAGATGTATGGATTTTTAAAAGAAGAAAAGAATAGATGTAAAATTCATAATAGAATTTTTGAGCAATATATTTATAATCATTTAACGGCTATTAAAGCTAGAGAGAGTAGCAATATTTCTAACTATAATTTTAGAGATAACTTTTTAACTTCAGATAATGGTTTAGATTTTGAAAAAATTCTATTAAGCTATCAAAGGTTTATGAAGGAACAGTATAGTGATAAAGATGAAAAGTTCTTAAGAACTTAAAATATGGCACGGAGATCAGTATCATAATGAAGGTATAAAACAGTTGTGTAAGTATCTAGATATTCATTCTATGAAAAAAGGATATTTGGTTGTATATAACTTTAATAAAAATAAAGAATATAAATCTGAAAGAAAGTATACAGATGATAAAGAAATTTTTATTGTATATATTTAAGCTTGAAAGATGAAAGGAAGAAAACAAATGTTAAGCAGCGAGATAAAAAGCAAAATTGATAAACTATCTATAAAAGAGAATTTTATTATGAAGATAAAATACGATTTACGGTAAATTTAGATAAGAGAGACATATACTTAGAAGACACCTTTGCATCAAAATAAAACATTAATAAAAACTTGTTAAAAAAATGAGATGGTGTTTAAAACTCCATCTCATTTTTTAACTAGATTTATTCGAAACTTAAAAACAAAGTCTTTAAAAGCTAATATACTTCATTTCACAACCATCAAAAGCTTTTTGCTTCTTCTCTTTTGAGAATGTTTTAAGTGGATGCATGTCCAAATAAAGAACCTTTTTTAGGACAACCCTTATATCCAATACATTGAAAACATGAAATACAATATTTATCACATACTGTTTCCATTTTTGTTATTTCTACCTTCATAGGACATACATAATCTACCTAGTTGATTTTTTAGATCAACTATTTATCGAATTCATTAACTGGAAGAAGTATTCAGGTTTATGAGTCTTATTTAGGTTGTACCATGAATGTAATGTTTCTGGTGCAAATACATCTAGTTTTTTCAGTACTTCCATTGCAAATTCCAGAGGTGCTACTCCTGATGCAGTAATCAAATTTTCGCTAGCTACAACAGATCCCATCTCATAAAATTTTTCTCCTTTATAATTAGGACATACCATTTTAGTATACTCTAAGTTATTGCTTGTATGTTTTCTAGAATCTAGATATCCAGCACTTGCTAGTGCCTCAATTGCACCACAAATCGCTGCAATAATAGTGCCTAGTTCTAAAGCTTCACCAACTCTTTTTAAGATGAGTTGATGAATATCTTCTCCCCAAGTATTTCCTCCAGGCAAAATTAAAAGGTCTTTGCTCTCAAGAGTACACTCATCAAGGGAAATATCTGGTTTAATGCTTAGCCCTCCCATAGTAGTAATAATTTCTTTATTAGCGCCTACAGTAACTACTTTTAAAGGTGCTAAATCTTTTTTGAAATATCTAACCAAAGAAATAATCTCTTGATTATATTCTGTAGGAACAGGGTCTTTCAAAAAAAAGTCACGTGCTGAAAAATCTTCTGGAGGATTAAACTTATTTTCGGTAAGCACTAGACTTTCAATTCGATCTACTCTAAAGCTGCGAATGGTATTTCTAAGATGACAAAATCCAATCATATACCACTTATTGTTCCAATAAATAATTTTGTAGGGATCAACTAATCTATACTTTGATTGATCTTCACCACTCTTATGGTATAGAATTTTTACAGAGTATCCTTTAGTTATGGTCTGCTCCAAATCCTTTAAGTAAGGTTTCATAGTTTGGAACCTTACTGGAGTTATTACTTCAAGACTGGTTAAATGTTGGTTTATGTTTATTTCTTGAACCCGATTTGAATAGTTGCTTAATTTTGAGATAGCTCTATTCAGTGCTTCACCACCATAATATCCTGCTTCTTCTGCAAAAACGGCAGCGTGAACTAGTGATGTTTGTTCCTCAGAATCAAAAAAAAGGGGAGCTTCAATGAAATTGTTTAATAAAGTGTATCCACCGTTATGCCCTGTGTCTGAAATTATGGGTACACCACTTGTTGAAAGTGTATCAATATATCGATACACAGTTCTTATATTCATTTCCAACTTTTCTGAAATTTGTTTTGCAGTAACTTTTTCACCCGAACTAAGCATCCATAAGATCGCTAGCATATTGTCAATTTTAGGCATATAAATTCACCTCTATATAGTTAAGGAATGATATAATAGCTTTCCATATAATTGATTATATTCTGATAAATCTAGACATTTATACATAAATGATTTTATCAGTCTAATACAATTGTATCAGTAGAGTAAGCTTAAGTAAAATATACTTATTAATCCTTTTAAACATGTACGAAAAATATGCGGATATTAATGGAAGGTTAAAGAAATTTAATATTTTTATGAGCTACTATATTATTTATTTCGTATAAATATGTGAAACAAAAAAATCTATAAATCTTAGGAGGTATTTTTATGTCAACAGAGAATTTAATTTCAGATAATGAACTTGATAAAGCATCAGGAGGAGAACTGAGGTATATGGAAGAATTGTTCGGCACCCCAGAATGTCCTGGACCTAAAAATTTCGATTATGATTCTTCCACATGCAATAGATGTTATAGTTCTTGGGTGGACAATAGTGGTAATCATTATTGTGCGAATGCATAATTTTATTTATACAATACAAAGCTCTTGAAATGAACTGCCCCCTGTCTACTTGACAGGGGGCAGTTCATTTCAAGAGCTTTTGTTGTTTTGGGCTGTAGTTTATATGGTTTTAGTTAATAATTAGTGAATTATGTTAACTAAAATAAAAGGTAAACTTCCTTATAATTGCTATTATAAGGAAGCGAGTATATAATAGCATTATGAAGGATTAAAAATTAAAGTTTTAAAGGACTTTTCCAGAATATTAAATTACAGTGCAAAGGAGTTTTTATATTTTGAAATACGAAGGGATTGTTTATAGACCACCAAGTGAAGCCTATAGTTTAATAGTTCAAGTTACTATAGGCTGCGCTCACAACAAATGCACTTTTTGCAGCATGTATAAAGATAAAAGCTTTAGAATAAGAAGTTTAGAACAAATATATGAAGATTTATATGAAGCTAAAGCAAGATATGGTGCTATAAAACGTATATTTTTAGCAGATGGGGATGCTCTTGTACTAAAGATGGAAATGTTAAGAGCTATACTACTTAAAATAAAAGAATTGTTTCCTATGTGTGAAAGAATATCGGCCTATGCCGCTCCAAAGGATGTTTTAAGAAAATCACTAGAGGAGCTTAAAGAGTTAAAAGCACTTGGAATAGGTATTCTTTATATGGGAATAGAAAGTGGGAGTGACATAATATTAAAGCAAATTCAAAAGGGGGTGACTTCTTCTGAAATAATTGAGGCAGGGCGAAAGCTTAAAGACAGCGGAATTAAGCTTTCAGTAACATTTATTTCTGGAATAGGTGGGAAAGATAAATGGAAGGAGCATGCAATAGAATCTGCTGAGGTTATAAGTGCTATTAGTCCTGATTATGTTGGACTTTTAACTTTAATGGTTGAGCCAAAAACTCAAATGTATGAAGAAGTTAATTGTGGAAAGTTTAAACTTTTGAACCCAGAAGAAGTTATGCTTGAAACAAGGGCACTTTTAGAAAATATTGATGTTACAAATTGTATTTTTAGAAGCAATCATGCTTCTAACTATGTAGCTATAGGAGGAACTCTACCACAGGATAAAGAAAAGATGCTTAGCTTAATAGATGAGGTTTTAAAAGGGAAGTATAGCTACAAGGATGAAGAGTTTAGAGGACTGTAGCAAGCTCGAGATAAATCTCTCGATATGGGGACTGACCCCATGGCAGGAATAAGTTGGGCTTAGGCCTTTCGTTATATTATTAAGTTCATGTCTGTTTCTAATAATTTTATAGCCTCTTTAATAATTAATAATCCTTTTCTTAAGTCATCAATATTTTCTGGTCCACTAATAGATAGTCTAATTGCGTTTTTGTTTGAGTTGGTACCTACAGAAAAACGCTTTGATGAAAATATTTGAACTCCTCGTTCTAAACAAGATATCTCTAAATCTTTATCAGAAATAGATTGCGGTAGTATTAAGTATCTAAAAAAGGATGTTTTATTTGGGATTATGTTATAGTCATTAAGTATGTAATCAACTAGGAAGTTACGTTCTTTAATCTTTGAAATTTTTGATGCAATAAGTTCATCGTATTTTGATGAATTTATTATCTGAGATATAATTTCTGCATTTATTGGAGACGCCATCCACGTAAAATTGTTAACTCCATGAATCAGTTGTTTTAAATATTCTTGTGGTGATGCAATGTATGAAATTCTAAAAGTTGAACTTATGGATTTACATGTCCCATGTATATAAATACTTTTTTCAGGGAGATAATAACTTATAGGTTTAATTTTATCTTGTACTGTAAAACTATATGGATTATCTTCAATTAATAATAGATTATTTTTTTCAATAATTTCAGCAATTTCAATTCTCTTTTTAGCGTTCAATCTAGCAGTTGTGGGGTTATGACAATCGGGAATCAAATATATGCCCTTTGCAGCTTCTCTTTTACAAGTTCGTTTTAATTCATCTATATCAATTCCATCTTCGTTAGTTTTAACTGGTACAAGTATTATGCCAAAGAACTTTGCAAGACTTATAAAACCTGTATAAGTATATTCATCAACTATTATACGGTCACCCTTATCAAATAAGCTTGCCAATATTACTGCCATGGCATTTTGTGTTCCGGAAGTTATAATAATTTGTTCTGGCGAATATTGAACACCAAGTTTTTTGAGCCACTTTGATGCTATATATCTATGATTAAAATGACCTTCTGGTGGTGCGTATCTTAAAGCTGATCCATAATCTAAGTTTTGGTATAGATCTTTTAAATAGGGTTCGACGATTTTATTAACTTCATATAAGGGGAGAACCATTCCCATTTCTATAATGTTTGAATTAGTGCAAATTCCAAGTACATTTTGAGGTACTCCTGCATAATAACTGACAAAGGTACCTTTTCCAATAATTCCTTTTATTAGTCCTTTTTCTTCACATAACTTATAGGCACGAGTTACTGTACCATGATTAATACCTAAATAGTTAGCAATTACTCTTTGAGGAGGCATTTTAAAACCACCTTCTAATATACCTTTTTCAATGTCTGCTTCTAAGCAATTGGCAATTGAAATATATATAGGTTTGTTTTTCTCTTTAATAACCGGAATCCATGTAATTTCATTACCGTAATTATCTATCATTCAATCACCTTCTTTATTGTACTAGATACAATTCTAACATTGTATTAATAAATAAACAAATGTATAGTTAAATTATGTTATTGAAAGATATCTTTATTGTGGCATAGAAAAAGTTTGTAGGCCTTATATTGGATAAAATGTGAAATTATAATTTCGAAAGCAATTTGAAATTGATACATGGTTTAAATCAATTAATTTAGAAGGAGATATAATTGATGAAAAAATATAGTTATAAAAAAATTGACGCATTTACTAGCAATAAATCTTTAGGAAATCCAGCAGCTTGTATTTATCTTAAAGAAAATGAAAATTTATCACATAGTGAAATGCTAAATATTGCAAAGGAACATAAAGGGTTTGTTTCAGAGTTTGTATTTTGCAGCAGTTCATTAAAGGCAGACTGTAAGTTAACATATTATTCTTCAGAATGTGAAGTTGATTTCTGTGGTCATGGAACAATTGCCTGTATGTATGATTTAATTAAGAATACAGAAAGTTTATTAGCTAAAAGTGAAATCTTGATGGATACAAATAAAAAAGGTATTTTAACTGTTTATAATGAATTAAAAGATCAAGATGCTGTTTATATAACTGCACCAAAACCAATTTATATAGAAACAAATATAACGGCTAAAGAAGCAGCAGAAAATTTAGGAATATCAGTTGAAAGTATTTCAGATAAATATCCTATTGATTTAATTAATGCAGGTTTAGCAACACTAATAGTACCTATATCAAATTTAAAGGATGAGATTAATATTTTTCCAGATATAAAAAAATTAGAAGAATTTTGTAATAATAATGGTATGGATATTATTTTAATCTATTCCATAGAAGTGAAAGATAATAAGAATATTGCACATACAAGAGTATTTTCACCTAAGTTTGGATATCTTGAAGACCCAGCGACAGGTTCAGGTAATAGTGCCTTTGCCTACTATATGCTTAAAAATAATATGTGGGACGGAACCCCTGTATCTATAGAACAAGGTGGAATTGATAGAGCATTCAATATTGTTAAATTAGCTACTAAAAAAAGTAATGTTATTTTTGGTGGAAGTGCAACAGTTAAAATTAGTGGAGAATATTATTTATAATATTCGTAACAAGCTCAGGCTGCAGGCATGTCATCGCTAACTAAGAAGGCAGGCACCATCTGGAAGTTGTAAATATATAGTTGGGTTTGGTGGATAAAAATTGCACTAAGAAAACCCTTTAGCCTCCTGAGAAGTCAAGGGGGCTATTTTATATTAAAGCTAGAAAGCTAGTGAGAATCTTGGATGAAAATATAAATAAGGAACATGATTTAGGATATAAACATATTCTGGCTATTGAATAAATTTATAGATTAAATTTAAGAGAGTAAAGCACTAATCATGGAGGATGGGTGCTTTTCCTATTGACTTTTTCCCTATAAATCGCAATTAAATTAAAATATTTACAAAATGTGAGGTAAGCATATATCTATTTTGATAAAAAAGTAAAAACATGCTATAATATACATATATTACGCTAATTAGGTAGATTTGTAGACTATATATAGTACTTTGTGAGTAATGTAATTGATGTGAAATTTTAGGGGGAGGTTATAATTTAAAATGCAGGATGATAAAAGAAAGGTTCTAGGATTAAAAAGCAAAGAATCAAAAAAAGCAGATTTAAGCAAGACTAGTGTGCTGAATCCAAAAGAAATTGAGGTTGTAAAAACAGGACTTATAAATAAGCCAAAGAGGAAAATAAAAAAGAAAACCATTATCATTTTAGCCATTATAGCACTTCTAGTTTTATGGGGTATATCAAACCAAAATGACTCACAAAGCAATAAAACTGCAGTTAATAATACAGCAGTAACGGAAAGCACTAAGAAACAAAATTCTACAGACCAGAACAAAGCGCAAACACAACCAATAGAGCAAGCGCAACCAACTAAGACTACTAAGAATTATGATAAGGATGTTTATGACGGTTATATAAAAGATAATAAAAAGGTTCAACAAGGCAAGTATACTTGGGCAAATGGAAATGTGTATGAAGGCGAATGGAAAGACGATAAGATGGAGGGAAAAGGAGTATTAAAAAAATCTAATGGCGATAGCTATAATGGAGGTTTTGCAAACAATAAGAAACAAGGACAAGGTACCTACACTTGGGCTAATGGCGATAGTTATGAAGGTAGTTGGGAAAATGACAAAATGAATGGAAAAGGAATTTATCACTTTAAAAATGGCGACGTATATGATGGTGAATGGTCTAATAATATGATGAATGGAACTGGAAAATATACATATAAAGATGGACAAGTCCAAGAAGGACAATGGGAAAATAATAAATTTAAAAAGTAGTTTGGGGTGTAAAAAATGAAAGATAGTAAGATAAATAAAATCAATTTTCCTCAATTAAAGAAATCTATAGCTGATTTTATGTATGAAGAAGAAGGGGATATAAGTAGAAACAAATTAATGTTTATAGGATCTTTAATAGTAATAGCTAGTTTTATTGCTTCAAATGATAGTGTGTTTGCTTCTCACAGATCCCATTCTTCTCACAGCTCTCACTCATCACACAGTTCACATAGTTCTTCAAGCTACGGTGGTGGTGGATCATCAAGCAGCGGGAATTATATAGAATCTGGATCATCAGGAAATAACTCAGGATCGTCAGGAAATAGTGTATCTAATACAACAGTGGATAACTCAAATTCAGTACAATCAACCCAAGCGCCAGCACCTAAACCAGAACCAGTTCCACAGGTTCCACAAATACCTGATGCTACAGATTTGCCAAAGTAGGATGAGATATAAGGAGTAGAGCATGAATAATATAACACATGTAGTAGAAAAAGATAAAACGATATTTTATATCAATGATCAAATTTATTCTCTCACCGTAGTAATGAAGACAGCATATATGTTCATAGATAAACTATACATCTATTTTGATTATGAAAAAGCTAATGTACTAAGGGTGGAATTTACAGCTAAGCAAAAACATGATAAAGATTATATGGAAAAAATGGTAGGAGAATTTTATAATGAACTATTAAATCAAGCTCTTAGGTTAAAGATATTTGAAAAGACAAAAAACATAAGAGAATTAATTTTAGGGAGAGCTCTATATAATACATGCATAGAAACCGAAGAAACAGAAAATTTAAATGAAGAGCTGAATTGTTTTGATATGGACGAAAAAGATTTAGAATTACAATATACCGAGGAAGATATACTTAATATTAGCGAACCTTGGCAGATAAAAGACACTGGTGAAAGATTGTAAGGAAGTTAAGGAGAGAAATGTGAATAGTTTAGAGTTAAACTTAAATATTTATCCGTTAAAATATATAGAGAAAGCTATAGAAGATTATATGAGTATAGTAAAAATTACATATAGTATAGAAGCTGATAAGATTTTATTGAGTTTTAATTGTAATGAAGACGATTTTAGATTAATAAGCAATGAGTTTGGTAATTACCTCATAGGATTAATTGGAAAATATGTATAGGAGCAGTAGGTGGAAAAATGATTAATAACTATATATACGGAATTTTAATCGCTATTATATTAGGTGCAGGCTGCATGGCCACCTATACAGATATTAAAGAAGGAAAGATATATAATAAACATTTACTGATATTTTTTCTAATGGCAATAGTATTACAAGTAATATATTTAAGCAGTAAAAATCAAGATGTAGTAAAAGGGTATTTAATAAACTTAGCTGCATCTATAATTTTCTCTTTATCCATATATTGTTTTAAGATATGGGCTGCTGGAGATGCAAAACTTCTTATTTTAATTATGAGTTTAATGCCATTAGAAGTTTATAAGATCAATAACATGAATGTATTCCCAGGCTTTTCTATTATAATGTATATATTTTTATGTGGATTTATCTATGTTGCTTTGGAAAGTATGTTTTTATATGTAAAAGATAAATTTATAAAAAGAGAAATAAGCAGTATGTACTGTATAGACATAAAGTTACTCAAGAACTTAGCACCCAAGCTTATATTTGCGTGGGTAATTTCTATTAATGTTAATTTTGTATTATCCAAGTATTTTAAAGTATTTTATTTTTATAATTTAAGTTTATGCATGCTTTTTAATGCACTTTTAATTGTTTATTTAGCTAGATATATAGGAAACAAGATAATATTTTCTTTTGTTTTAGTTTTAGGAGGCTCGATATATATATATAATTTTATCAATTCGTCTATTACAAATGTAAATGTTAATTTAAAGGTAATGGCTTTAGTTATAATTTTAATTTTTCTTAGAACGCTATGCGGAAAATATAATTATAAGAAAATTACTATAGAAAATTTAAAAACAGGAATGATACTTTCGGCAGGAACTGTTTTAAGTTTTAACGGCTCAAGAGTTAAAGGACTTCCTGTAGATGCATCAGAAAGTATGAATTCAAGGATAAATGAAGAGCAAATTAATAGTATTAGAAGATGGCATAAGAGCAGTAGAGGTTTTGATGAAGTAGTGATAGTCAGACAAATACATTTTGCACCTTTTATACTATTAGGGACAATAATTGGTCTAATAATAAACTAGTTAGGAGACTTTGCATGATAAAAGATTCTAAATATAGACCTCTGTTTTTGAAGGGGAAAGAGGGCAGAGGTAATTATTCAGTGGTGGTAGTATGTAGGAACGATGAAGAAACAATAAGTATGAATAAGATCAAGATAGTATTAAAAGGATGTAATAATTTTTTAAAGGGCTATAAATTTTATCTTTTTCAAGAAGAAAATTTAAAAGAAGAAATTGTAAATCATCTTAAACTAAAAGGTATTTCCTATATATGTGGAGTTCATGATCTTGATACATTAAGAGATAAAGATGTTATAGAAATAAATCCTGTTACTTGTAATATAAGAGTTTTATATCGTTCTAATTCTAATGATAATTTTTTAATGCTTACTAATAAGTGCAATAATAATTGTATAATGTGTCCTGATTCATTAAGTGTAAGAACAGAAAATAATAATATTCCTTTACATATTATAAAAAGGCATATAAAACTTATAGATAAAAGCACTACTTTTTTATGTATAACAGGAGGGGAGCCTACGCTACTTAGAGATGATTTTATAGAAATAATAAAATACTGTAAGGAGAAACTTCCAAATACTAAATATCTTTTATTAACTAATGGAAGGATTTTTTATTATAAAAACTTTACAGAAACTTTCATTAAAAATAGACCCAAAGATATGGTAATAGCTATCCCCATACATGCTCATGAACCCAAACTTCATGATTATATAAGTTCTATAGAAGGCAGTTTTGTACAAACGTTTTATGGAGTAAAAAACTTACTGGATAAAGGGGAAAAAATTGAAATAAGAATTGTTGTAAATAAGCTGAATTATAACATGCTCAAAAATATTGCCTTTATGATCAATAAATATTTTGCAAAAGTTTTTAGAGTAAGTTTCATGGCTATGGAAATGCTGGGAAACGCAGTAGTAAATAATAAAGAAATCTGGATAAGCTTTAAGGATGTTCAAACAGAACTTAAACAAGCTGTGCTGCTGCTGTTGAAAAGTGGAATTGAAGTAAAAATATATAACTTTCCTTTATGTAGTTTAGATAAAAGCTTATGGTCTTTAAATGTAAGAAGTATTTCAGATTACAAAGTCAGATATAAAGATAAGTGTAAAGACTGTTCTGTAATTGAAAAGTGTGGGGGATTTTTTAACTCTACGATAAATATGGAAGATATTAAGGTTCATCCTGTCAAGGGCTAAGGATGATTATTAAGAGGTGAAAAATGAATAGTAATTTAAACTATTTTAACTTTAAAAAGTTTAAAGACAAATATCTGTTAACTAATGATCTGGGAAATTTTATATTTTTATCAGAAGATGAATTCCCAAAGGTCTATATGGAGAATTATGAAGAAGGCGATGAGCTATACAAAAAGCTGGCTAAGGAATATTTTATAGTTGATGGAAATAAAGATTCCTTTGTAGATAATGCTTCAGAGCTTTTAAAGAGACATAAAACGTGTTTATTTGATGGAACTCAACTGCACATTTTTGTACTTACAACAAATTGTAATCAAAGCTGTGTTTATTGCCAAGCTACTGCTAGTTTAGGGAATAATTTAAACAAAATGATGAATAAAGAAACGGCTAAAAGAGCCGTAGATATAGCTATGCAGTCATCATCTCAAAGTTTATCTTTTGAATTTCAAGGTGGAGAACCCTTACTGAACTTTGAAACAATAAGATATATTTTAGAATATTCTTTAGAGAAAAATAAGAAAATAAATAAGGAAATAGGCTTTAATTTAGTAAGTAACTTAATTTTAATGAATGATGATATGATAGAATTTTTTATAGATAATAATGTCAATATAGCCACTTCTATAGATGGTGATGAATATGTGCATGATAAAAACAGACCATATGGAACCACAAGCTCCTTTAAAATTGTAAAAGAAAAAATAGATAAGATTAATAAGCTCTATAAAGAAAGAGGAAAAGATTTAAAGGTACAAGCTATACAGACGACTACTAGATTTAGTTTAAACAGATGGAAAGAAATAATAGATACATATGTTCAATTAGGTATGGATACTCTGTTTATAAGACCACTTACGCCGTTAGGTAATTCAAAAGATAGATGGAATGAAATTGGATATACTCCAGAAGAATTTTTAGACTTCTATAAAAAGTGCTGTAATTATATTAAAGAATTAAATAGCAAGGGTGAAGCTATAAAGGAAGGACATTATACAATATTTTTATCTAAGATATTAAAGACAGAATATATAAATTATATGGAACTTAGATCACCTTGCGGAGGAACTATAGGACAAATGGCTTATAACTATGATGGAAATATATTTACCTGTGATGAAGGTAGAATGCTTGCGGAAAGGGGAGACGACAGCTTTAAACTAGGTAATGTATACAAGGATGATTTTAGTTTGTTAGTTAATAGTAGAACATGCAATGCCTTGTGTATAGCTTCCTGTCTAGAGGCTCTTCCGGGGTGTTGCGATTGTGTGTACAGTCCATACTGTGGTGTTTGTCCTGTTTATAATTATGATAAGACAGGTTCTTTATTTGATCAGATGCCAGGTAATTATAAATGCAGGATTTATAAAGGAATGCTGGATATAATTTTTGAGGATTTATTATAGATAGAAAAGCAGGTCATGAATTTTTGATAACTCGTCGTGGCTTGTTTTGGAGTATGTTTTAAGAAAATCACTAGAGGAGCTTAAAGAGTTAAAGGCACTAATAGCTATTCTTTATAAAAGTAAACTTCTTTATAGTTTTTTAAAAAACATACTTCCTACATTTCTTCAAGCTGTATATATTAAGTGAATAGAGATGATAAATATGGCTGCAACAGCAACAAAACTGCAGACTACATTAGTTATCAAGTATAAGGATGGTGTAGATGCAAAGTGGAAATAAAAAATAAAATCTCAGAATTTCAAAAAGGTGAAAACTACGGCAATAGAGAAGGAACTTTATGATGTACCTATTGAGATTGGCAAGCTTCTTGGAAAAACTTTAGATGAAGTGATAAGAGAAGATCAAAGTGGAATAATGAATGCATAGGGGGTAGAGTATTTGAAATATAACAGTAGGGAGAAATAAAACTGTGACAGAAGATGAAGACGAGTATAAGCGAAGTCTGAGTTTAGTGAGAAAACCCTAGAATATGAAAATTCACAGGATTTTCTCATTATATGCATTTTGTGTATTACTTTCTTTTGTACTAGGAATATTTATTAAGAATATTGCGAATACGATAAGTGCTATTCCAATTATTTGTTTAATATTCATACTTTCGCCCAAAAATATGAAGCTAAGAATTACACCTTCCAAGGGTTCAAAAGTACTTATAATAGAAGCCTTAGAAGCTCCAATCATACGGATACCCTTTGATAATGAAATAATTGCAATTGCTGTAGAAATAATTGCAATAAAAACAATCGCAATCCATGCATTAGAAGGCATGTCTACATGTATTTCGCCTTTTATACCACAATAAATAAAGAATGATATTGAGCTAAATAGATTTGTATAAGCAGCTGTTACCACGGAATCAACTCTATTTATCTTAATTGTACCTAATAAAAGAATATAGGTCCCATTAAATATTGCAGCTAGTAAGGATAATGATATTCCAAGAATGCTAAATCCAGAAGAATTTATAGAAACTGTTAAAACCAATCCTACAAAAGCTATTATCATAGCCATAGATTGATTTTTACTGATTTTTTCTTTGAATACGAAAAACGAAAAAATATTTACCATAAAGGGATAAGAATAGAAAATCATAACATGTAATGATACCGGGATAAATTTAATAGCGTTAAAATAGAAGATTGTAGTTAAAAAATAAATAAATGCTCCTATTAATAACATAATAATCATTTGATCTTTTTCAAGTTTATAATTGATTTTTTTTCTATTTATAAATATATATCCCCAAAGAAATAAAGAAGCTATTAGAAATCGTAAAGCTAACATAAAATTTGGTGTTATTTCGTATTGATAAATAAACTTTGCAATAGGAGCAACAGCTCCAAAACTGGCTGCTGCAAGTAAGGTTAAAAGTATACCTTTTATTTCTGTATTCATTTTACACTCCCACTTTTAAAAAGTATTTATTAATTTATCAATATAAACATAATATTATTGATAAAATGATTGTTAATTAATTATAATATAAATATTATATCAAAACAAGGTAAGATTAAAGAGTTGCTTTTAAATAAGATGAAATTGTATTAGTAGTGCTCAACAGTCATAGATTTACAGGAAGATCAGCAATTTGTCTTAAAGAGGTTGCGGAAGATCCTTTTATTACATTAGTGAGTAATTACAGTTTCAGAAGTATAACAGATTCTATATGTCATTCAGCAGGTTTTTCGCCCAAAATAGCTTTTGAGGTTGACGGAAGCCTTATGGAAGAAATGTTAGAGCTTGAAAGAGGTATTGATCTTCTACCTTTATATATGATAAAGCGTCCACATCTTGGTACGAGAAATCTTTCAATGCTAAAAATTGATTGAGGAACTGTCAGGATGTGTTATATTTATACTAGCATAGGATTAAATTAATCAATGAAAATGCAGAATTAAAAAGGAATAGAACAGGCAAAATTGCAAGCTGAAAACTTGAAAAGTGTCAGTTTTGATGAGTGTTTTTGCAGCCCTCAAAAAAGAGTACGCAAAACCTGCGAAATCATCTATAAAGGATTTGTTTTCATTAGTTGAATTGATTGAGAAGAAAGGAGGTAAAAGTTGTGGTAAAGAACTTTAATGATTATGAAATTTAAATTTCATATAAAATGTTTACAAACATAATAAATAGTATTATAATAATTTTTGTAATCAAAGTCGTACATACGAATATGGTTCGCATATGCAAACCAAAGATGTATTTATGATTTAGATTACAAATATTTTTATAAATAAAATTGCGAACTCATTTCACATATGCGAACTGGAGGGAGTTAAATGAATATTCCAAAAGAAAATAAATCAGCAGCAAGAGTCGTAGATTTGCTAGTGTTATTTGCTCATAGTAATTCTCCTTTAACATTAAAGGAAATTTGTGAAGCTCAATCCTGGCCTAAAAGCAGTACTTTTGAGTTAATCCAAACCCTTATAAATAAAGGCTTGGTTGAAATGAAGGATGAGAGATTAAAAACTTATGGGTTAAGTTTATTGGCTTTTGAGATAGGCAGCTCATATATTTCCAGTTTAGGTGTTACTGATCAGGCCAGACCTTATATTCAGGAACTTAATAAGCAAACTGGTAGTACAGTGTTTTTGGGGATAGAGGATAATGGTGATGTTGTTTACCTTGATAAGGCGGAAAATCATTCTTTTATGAGACCAACAGCCAAACTAGGTTCAAGAAGATATATACACACAACTGGTTTAGGTAAAGCTTTGTTAGCAGCATATCCTGATGAAAAGATTATAAAAATACTTAGTAAAAAAGAATTGCTTAGTAAAACCGAATTTTCCAAAACCGACCTTGAAGATATACTTGTAGACATGAAAGAAATTAGAAAACGCGGATATTCAATTGACGATCGTGAAGATAATAAAGAAATGTATTGTATGGGTGCTGCAATATATGACCAGTGGGGTAATCCTGCTGCTTCTATTAGTGTTGCCAGTCTGTATAATACAATGACAGAAGATAAAAAGTTATTTATTTCAAAAGCTGTTATAGAAACTGCAATGCAAATTTCTAGGAAACTTGGATATGCCGGCAGTAAATTATATATGCTAGATTAGCTAACAAATATCTATTTAAGGAGGTGATCAAGTCATTAATATTTACACCAAATTATAAGGAGGAAAATTTGTATGTGGAGAAAACTAGAAAATTTAAAACAAATTTATGAATCAGGAGTAGTTTTAATCATACGTCTTGATGATGAAGCAGAAATTATTAAAGTAGCTGAAGCAGCTATAAAAGGCGGAATTACAGTATTAGAAATTCCTATGAATGTACCTAATGCTTTAGGAATTATTAAAACATTATCAGATAAATACAAAAAGGAAGGTATTGTTGTAGGAGCAGGAACTGTCCTTGATGCTGAAACTGCACGTACAGCTATTTTAGCCGGTGCAGAGTTGTTAGTTAGTCCACAGCTGAATCCTGAGATGATTAAAATGGCTAACCGTTATCAAGCCGTTACTATAAGTGGAGCATATACAGCTAAAGAATTTGTAGAAACTCTAGAGGCTGGTGCAGATATTATAAAATTATTTCCAACAGAATTTGTAGGTCCAGCTTATGTTAAAGCAATCAAAGCTCCATTAGGACAAGCACCGATTTTGCCATCAGGTGGTGTTACTCCTGAAAATGTTAAAGAATGGTTTGATGCAGGAGTAACTTGTGTTGCAGTGGGCAGCTTTGTTACTAAAGCTGCAAAAAAAGATGGAGATTATACAAAAGTAACGGAAGCAGCTAAACTATTTCTTAAAGCAGTTAAGAATAGCCGCTAAAAAACTAATACATAATCATTACCGCAACTTATTATGTGAAGATACTTGACCTGTATCTTTACATAATATCTATTACCTAAAACCATAAATAAAATTTATTGGATTATGTGATTCAATATGTTTATTTATAAACTAAAGGAAAAATGACCAGTTTTTCTATTAGTTTAATATTTAAGAGTAAAGCTTGTAAAGGCATTGACCCTGTCTTTGCAAGGCTGCTCAACAGTAAAACTACACATAAAACGTTTATATTAATGATTGGAGGTACATATTATGAAAGAAAAAAACACTACTGAGACAAAAGAAGTGAATGTCCCAAAAAAGTATATGAAAACTCGCTGGACCTTTGTTATTTTACTACTTATTGGTGCTATTGTCAATTACCTTGACAGGGCCAACTTAAGCGTAGCCAATACTACTATTGCAGCAGAATTTGGTTTATCTTCCACTAAAATGGGGGTTTTACTTTCCGCATTTTTATGGCCTTATGCCATTGCTAATCTGCCATCTGGATGGCTGGTAGATAAATTTGGACCTAAGAAGATGTTCTCGTGGGCTTGCGGATTGTGGTCAACAGCAACTATTATATGTTCCTTTGCAAGCACTTATCCTATATTTTATATGATGCGTGTTTTCTTAGGAGTGGCAGAATCACCATTTTTTACAGCAGGTTTAAAAGTAAACCAAAGATGGTTTTCTGATGAAGAACGTGGAGTTCCAGTTTCTGTTATTAATACTGGTTCACAAATTGCTAATGCAGTGGCTCCTCCTATTTTGACTGTGTTAATGCTCACTTTAGGTTGGAGAGGTATGTTTGTTGTTATTGGTATACTAGGCTTTATAGTGTTATTAGTATGGTTAAAATTATATAGAGACCCAACCTCTGAAGAAAGTTTATCAATAAAAGGTGCTTTGGAAGTAGCAGCAGAGCAGAGAAAAGCTGAATCTTCTGAAAAACAAGCTTCTTGGGGTGAATTGTTTAAATTCAAAAATACATGGTTTATGATCATAGGAAACTTTGGAATAATGTTTACTATATGGGTTTATTTAACTTGGCTTCCAGCATATTTGGTAAAAGCTCGTGGCTTTAGCTTAAAGCAAATGGGAGTAGTTGCATCAGTACCTTTTGTATGTGGAATTATTGGTGTTCTTGTAGGTGGATACTTATCCGATTATCTTATAAGAAAAGGTATACAAGCTGTAACAGCTCGTAAAGTGCCAATTGTTGGTGGAGCTATTCTTGCTGCAATATCTGTTGCGCCACTGCCATTTATCCATAGTACAGTGGTAAGTGTTGTATTATTATCAGTTGGTTATTTTGCATCTCAATTGCCATCAGGGGTTATTTGGACGCTTGCTGCAGATGTTGCACCTAGTAATCAGGTTGCTTCTCTAGGGGCTATTCAAAATTTTGGAGGGTTTTTAGGAGCAGCTATGGCACCAATAGTAGCAGGAATTATTATTGATAAGACTGGAAACTTTAATAATGTATTTTTAGTAGGTGCAGGCTTATTAATTCTTGGAGCTATTTCCTATGGTGTATTTTTAAAGAAAGCAAAATAATAAGTAAGGAAGGTAATAAATATGGCAGCTAAAGTTGTATTTTTAGTTGGAGCAGCAGGCTCAGGAAAGTCCACTGTTGGCAAATTAATAGCAGCACATTTGAAATTTGCTTACCTTGATAAAGATATTATTTGCAACAAATTTACTGGAAAGTTATTAGAAACTCAAGGAATTTCGCCAAATGAAAGAGATGGCTGTGAATTTTATCAAAGCCAAATTATGCCTTTAGAATATGAAACTTTATTAGATATTGCTGCAGATAATGTGAAAAACGGTATTTCTGTTGTATTAGATGCACCATTTTTAGGCTACTTTTCAGATAAAGATTACATAGAAAAACTTAAAGAAAAATATAATTTTGAAGCTTCTACTCCATTAGTTTTGGAGGTAAGTGTTAACTCAGAAGTTTTATTTCAAAGAATTAAGGAACGTAATCTTCCAAGGGACAGCTGGAAAATCGCCAATTGGGATGTTTTCTTAGACAGTTTAAAGTCAAAAAAATGCTTATGGAGTAATGTAGAAATTAAACAATTCGACAATAGTGAAGAAGAGATTAACGAGGATAGATTGTTTGAGCTGCTATCATAAATCTAATACAGAATAAAAGAGGCAGGTATAAGAATCAAAAGATTTTTTGTACCTGCTTTTTTTATATTTTTAAAATAATTTAATGAAGTTTATTTATATACTCTAATTTAGTTCATTATTTGCAGCCATTCATGTTACAGAATTATAATTTTTATAAAATAGATAGATCAGTAATTCTTATGCAGAAGAATCAGGTTGTTTTTATGGAACTAAGAAATCGATAGTTGATGAATCCATAGAAAAGTATTCCAATAAGTAGTATAATTACATAGTAAATATAGGTATCAATAACATGATAGGAGGGGGGGAGTGAGAAAGGAGCATATAATAAGCTTTCTCACTAAAATAAAGAATGAAAAAAGAAGATTTAATAAAAATGGCAACAGATTTTATAGAGAGGTCAGAAAACAATATAATAACAAAAGAGATTGCTATTTCTAAAAACGTTGTAGGAATGAAAATTTTTGAAGCACCAATTTTTGCTTTTGGTTCTGCAGAGGATGAATATTTTACATTACTTAAGGCCCCAAAAGCAGTCGGAGAGCATTTCATGCTTCCAAAAGAATGGCTGCCACAGGCGAAAACTGTTATATCCTTTTTTTTGCCCTATAGTGAAGCAGTGAGAAATGGAAACAAAAAAGATATGTCCTGGCCTTCAGAAGAATGGCTTCACGGACGTATAGAAGGTCAAGTTTTAATAAATAAGCTGTCTGTCTATTTAAAGTCAGAATTAATAAGTGAGGGCTGTAATGCTGTTGTTCCTTCCATGGATGACAGATTTTGGTTTAAAGGTCCATTTAATAAAACGTCAGGCAATTCAGACTCTTCTTTTACAAGTAATTGGTCTGAAAGACATGTTGCCTTTGTATGCGGTCTAGGAACCTTTGGCCTTTCAAAGGGACTTATAACAAGAGCAGGTATATCCGGTAGATTTGGCAGTATTATAACAGATCTACAGATAACTCCCGACAAAAGACCCTATAAAGATATTTATGAGTATTGTTCTATGTGCGGGGCCTGTGCAAAAAACTGTCCAGTAAATGCAATATCTCTTGAGACTGGAAAAAATCATAGTATATGTTCCAATTTTTTGGATCTAACAGCTGAGAAATTCAAACCTAGATATGGGTGTGGGAAATGTCAAATAGGTGTACCCTGTGAAAATAAGATTCCAGTAACTAAGTTTTAAAATTTAAGTAATTATTGAAGGCACTTTGAACTATAAATATAGATTCTGAAGTGCTTTTTTATTTTATAAGCGAGATAAAAGATACTTTAAAAGCTATGGATTTGTCGTATAATAATAGTTAACAAAAAAAGTATATATTATTTCATATATGTAGAAATTGAAAGTTGAAAAAATTACAATAGGATATAAAGTAAGAAATTGAGGAAGTCTAGAATAAAAAGAGTAAAAGGAGTAGATTTTTATGAAAGAAATAGTACTTGCAGGAGGATGCTTCTGGGGAATAGAAGAGTACATGTCTAGAATACAGGGGGTGAAGGAAACAAAGGTTGGATATGCTAATGGGCATAAAGAAAGACCTAATTATGAAGAGGTGTGCTATAGTGATACAGGTCATGCGGAGGCCTGCTTTATAAAATATGATGAGAATGTAATCAGCTTGGAAAGACTTTTGGATAAGTTCTGGGAAGTTATAGACCCAACAAGTCTTAACAGGCAAGGAAATGATTTAGGCAGCCAGTATAGAACAGGTATTTATTACATTGACTCCAGTGATTTGGAGACTATAAAAGGTAGCCGAGAAAGGCAGCAGGAAAAATATAAAAAGAAAATAGTAACAGAGATTGAAGAGCTAAAGTGTTTTTATGATGCAGAAGAATATCATCAAAAGTATCTTAAGAAAAATCCTGAAGGATACTGTCATATACCTTTAGACTAAAGGATTGATTTGTTTCAATAACAAGCCATCGAATTTTAATATTTGGTGGCTTGTTTTTATATTTAGATATATAATAGTTATTATTATAAAATATATAAATATTATAAGATATTTATTATTAATTGCGTATTATTACTAAATATCATCAAATTAAGGGTAATACTGCTGTTGAATATTAGAAATATTATAACTATAATGAAAAGTAAGATAAATATGGAATAAAAGTAAAGAAGTGATTAGATTGGAGGGAAGATACACTTTAAAAATACATTAAAAAGGTATAGTTCAATTTTTTAAGATGATTAGAGGGAGGAAAAGTTTATGTTTTTTAAGACTACAGCAGAACATGAAAACTTGAGAATGAAAATTAGAGAGTTTGCCGAAGAGGAGATTAAGCCTATTGCATTCATGTTAGACCAGGAAAATAAATTCCCTTCAGAGGCAGTTCATAAGCTAGCGCATATGGGGATGATGGGAATACCCTATGGAAAAGAATATGGTGGAGCAGGGTTAGACGTAATAAGTTATGCCATAGCTGTTGAAGAATTATCAAGAGTAGATGGCGGAACAGGAGTAATTCTTTCTGCTCATACTTCACTCGGAGCATATCCTATTGCAGCCTATGGAACAGAGGAACAGAAAAATAAATACCTAGTGCCGCTTTCAAAGGGAGAAAAGCTGGGAGCCTTTGGTCTTACAGAAGAAAATGCTGGAAGTGATGCCGGCGGGACTGAAACTACTGCTGTATTAGATGGAGATTATTATATTTTAAATGGTGAAAAGATATTTATTACAAATGGAGGAGAAGCTGATATTTATGTTATATTTGCAGTAACTACTCCTGATATTGGTACTCGTGGTATTAGTGCTTTTATAGTAGAGAAAGGCTTAGAGGGTTTTAGCTTTGGTAAGCATTATGATAAGATGGGTATTCGTTCTTCTGCAACAGCCGAGCTTATATTCAATGATGTAAAGGTTCCGAAAGAAAATCTGTTAGGCAAGGAGGGAGAAGGCTTTAAGATTGCCATGGCTACACTAGATGGTGGACGTATTGGTATTGCAGCTCAAGCTCTTGGTATAGCACAAGGTGCTTATGAGAATGCCTTAGAGTATTCAAAAGAAAGAGTTCAGTTTGGTAAACCTATTTGCCAGCAGCAGGTAATTTCGTTTAAGTTAGCAGATATGGCTACAAAACTTAGAGCAGCCAGATTTCTTATATACAGTGCAGCAGAGCTTAAGGAAAATCATGAAGCTTACAGCATGGAAGCTGCAATGGCTAAGCAGTATGCCTCAGATGTATGCCTTGAGATTGTAAATGATGCACTTCAAATATTTGGCGGCAGTGGATATCTTAAAGGTATGGAAGTTGAACGTGCTTATAGAGATGCTAAGATTTGTACTATATATGAAGGAACTAATGAAATTCAAAGAATGGTCATTGCAGCTCATATAATAGGAAAAATGCCTAAGAATGAAGTGGCAGGTAAAGGAGCCAAAAAAGAAGGTGCTACTGGTTACCGTAAAAAGATTATTTTCAAGCAGGAAACATCTGAAGAAAGAGTCAAAGCCCTTGTGGATGCATTAAAGGCTGATGGTTATGATTTCACAGTTGGAATTCCACTTGATACTCCTATAATCAAGGCAGACAGGGTAGTAAGTGCAGGTTTAGGTATAGGAGAAAGAGAAAATATGAAGTTAATAGAAGACTTAGCAGTTCAAGCTGGTGCAGCTATAGGTTCTTCACGTCCTGTAGCCGAAACTCTTAAGTATGTACCAATAAATCGTTATGTTGGCATGTCTGGACAAAAATTTAATGGTAATCTTTATATTGCTTGTGGAATTTCTGGAGCAGGGCAGCATTTGAAAGGAATAAAGGATGCTACTACAATTGTTGCCATAAATATTGATCCTAATGCTAAGATTTTTAAGAATGCAGATTATGGTATTGTGGGTGATATAAAAGAAATATTACCATTACTTACTGCAGCTTTAGATAATGGAGAGCAGAAAAAAGCAGCGCTGCCAATGAAGAAAATGAAAAGAGCTATTCCTAAGAAAACAGTTCCAAGCTGGAAGCACTATGTTTGCAATGGCTGTGGTTATGAATATGATCCTGCACTTGGAGATCCTGAAGGTGAAGTAGCACCAGGTACTCTTTTCGAAAAATTGCCTGAAGAGTGGACTTGCCCTGCTTGTGGCGAAGAAAAAGACATGTTTATAGAAATTTAATGCTTAATAGAAGTTTTCAGTGTTAAGGAGGAGAAAATTATGTATTGTATTAGAAAAGTAACAGAAGATCTTTATTGGATTGGCGGCAATGATAGAAGGCTTGAATTATTCGAAAATATTCATCCTATTCCAAGAGGCGTTTCTTATAATTCTTATGTGCTTTTAGATGAGAAGACAGTATTATTTGATACAGTGGATTGGTCTATTTGCCGTCAGTTTCTTGAAAATTTAGAGAAAGTTCTAGATGGTAAAACTTTAGATTATATGGTAATAAATCATATGGAGCCAGATCATGCTGCCTGTGTAGAGGAAATTATTCTTCGCTATCCTGATGTGAAAATCGTATGTACTGAAAAAGCTGCTTTGTTTATGCATCAGTTTGGCTTTCATATAGATGGCAAGATAACAGAAGTTAAAGAAGGGGACAATATGTCCTTTGGAAAACACAATGTAGTATTTGTAGCAGCTCCAATGGTACACTGGCCTGAGGCTATGGTGACCTATGATACTACTAATGGGGTATTATTTTCAGCAGATGCTTTTGGAAGCTTTGGAGCCTTAGATGGTAAACTATTTAATGATGAGGTTAATTTTGATCGTGATTGGATTGACGATGCAAGAAGATATTATACAAACATTGTAGGCAAATACGGACCTCACGTTCAAAGCCTTTTAAAGAAAGCAAGTACTATTGATATTAAGTTTATCTGTCCGCTTCATGGACCAGTATGGCGCAATGACTTTGCATACTTACTTGATAAATATGATAAATGGAGCCGTTATGAGCCAGAAGAAAAAGGGGTAATGATTGTATATGCTACAATGTATGGCAATACAGAAGCCGCTGCAAATAGTCTTGCAACAAAGTTAGTGGAAAAGGGAATAAAAAATGTAGTTATGTATGATGCTTCAAAAACGCATGTATCCTATTTGATTTCTGAAACCTTCAAATATAGCCATTTGGTTTTAGCTTCTGTAACTTATAATTTAAAGATTTATCCTCCAATGTTTGATTATATAATGGATATGAAGGCATTAAATCTTCAAAAACGTACTTTTGCACTTATAGAGAATGGCTCTTGGGCACCTCAATCTGGAAAATTAATGAGGGAGCTTTTAGAAGAAATGAAAGAAATGACTATTTTAGATAATGAGATATCCTTAAATTCTACCATGAAAGAAACTGATGGCATTTTAATGGATGATCTAGTTTTAAGCATTGCAGAATCAATGAAGTAAGATTGCGGTCACTGCCTGTAAGCAGTTTAATAAATTAAAATTGTAATAAGAAAAAATTGTCGCACTATAGACACCCACACCAGACACTTAACTTATACTCCGGGATATGTTTCCAAACTTCAGCACTATAAAAATTTTTAATTATTCTAAAGCTCAGTATTTTGAAAATCTAAGAAACTTTTATAAACTCGTACCTCAGACATATAAAAGCTTCTAAGATTTTCTAAAATACTTCGCTAAGAATGATAAAAAAGTTTTTATATGTGCTTTCAGCTTTGGTAACATCTACCTGCGTATAAGTTTACTTTCTTGTTTGG
>NZ_JAEEGC010000016.1 GCF_019207025.1 Clostridium thailandense
ATATGCCGGAGTGTAAGTTAATTTTCGGCCGTGTAACCCTATATGTTAATCTTCTTCTACCAAATATAGAAGGTTATCTTCTATATTATAAAATAGCGGTGCTATTAATATTTTAGGATATTTTAATCTCAATCTTTTTACTTCACTCAACAAAAAATCCATTTCATTTTCAATTTCAAACATTGGAGCAAAACTTGTAAAATGTTCCTCTGCCTTTTTTTCGTCCCAACCGGCATTTTCAACTAATCCCTTGATGAACCTTTCTTTTTTTGACATAAGATTTACCATTCCACAGTTATTGTGTCCTATCAAGGCTAAAGTTTTAACTCCTCCAATAGCAACAGCATATGACACCTTAAATTCACTATAACGCAGATTGCCTCCACCTGAACGAATAATATATGAAAAATTATTAGGAATATTAAGCTGTTTGCGGTTGTCCATGCACATTCCAATTAAAAGCTCTGCCTTATCATATTTCTTGAAAGGTTTTCCTAAATTATGGTATTGAAAAAGGCTCTCAATTGGAGTATCTTTATACTGTGAAAAAATTTCGTTTTCTTTTGACACTTTAACTAATTTACTCATACACTATCTATGCCGAATGTATAGATACTATAATATTCTTGATCCAAAAGCTTTGGTATACCTTTCATATATTATCTAACCTCGGTCATTTTCCTCCTTATAATATAGAAAATTTAAAATTATGTACTCAATTTTAACATATAAATTCAAATTATACTACTATATAAGATATTTATTAGCTCTTACTAAATTGTGAACTTCTAAAACTTTATATAAAAACTTATATTTTCTAAAGAAATCCATTCTTTTTTTATTTATTAAATACTAATATTTAATTTTTGTGCTATAATTCCTATATGTAATAATTTAAATAAATAATTAACATAATTAAAGTAGATCATGTAAGGAGTTGTTTACATGGAGAATAGCAATGATACAGGCAATGTTACTGTTTACGCAAAGAACTCATTGTCATATGAAAGAGCTAGAGCAAGACGAATTGTACTTAGAACTGCTGGGGACTATTTAGAATTTAATGAGCTTCTGAAAAGAGAATTAAATACATATGGAGAAAGACGAATATCACACATTTCAGAGGTAATACAATTAGTTAAAAATGTGTTATTAGAAATACGTGAAGATGCCAATTTAGAATACCTTCATTATTCAGATAATAAAATAACTATTTTAGACTATAACTTTGATCTTGAAAAAGGTGAACTAAGTTTAGCATTAATTAGGGACTCTGAAATCTGTAAACAAACTGTACCTTTTGGTAAATGTTCAGGCACATATATATGTGCTCATAACATAAAAAATGCTAAGTTGTTAACTATGAATATACCTTATTTAAATATACCTGGCTATACCATAAATATAATTTATTAAAGATAATTCTATAGAATTTATCCTGCAGGTAACCGTTCTAATACTCATATATTTTTCATGCTATGAGTATTAGAACGGTTATATTATTCTAGCCTATATATTAATTGAATATAGGTCTTTTCGTAATAAATGCTCCAAATATGGAACATAGTGGTGATTTTTCTTCTAGTTTCATAGTTTAAATATCTCTAATCTGTACAAACTGTAATTACATAAATAACATATTATGAATTTAAATTAAAAGGAGGAAATTTATTATGTCAAATAGAAGTAACAGAGCATTAGTTCCACAAGCTAAGAAAGGTTTAGATCAATTCAAAATGGAATCAGCTAGAGAAGTAGGGGTAAACTTAAAAGAAGGTTATAATGGAGATCTTACTTCAAGAGAAGCAGGATCAGTAGGTGGAAACATGGTTAAGAAAATGGTTGAATCTTATGAGCAAGGTCTTAAATAGTAAATAATTAAAAACAAAAGAGTCAAGTAGATATTTATACTACTTGGCTCTTCTATTTTTAATCTATCATGAGTTAATATACATACTTTCAATAAAGGATGTACCAATATTAGTTTTAAAATACTTCTGCTTAATTATCTGTATTTGTTTCTTTTCTATGGAATCTTCAAAAATATTAACAATAAAATCTGCTTCCACAAGAATTTGAAAATCGACGTCATCTATTTTACTATATGTATGATGGTTGCCTATCAAATAACTGACTCTGTCCATTAATTCTTTGCTTAAATTAAATTCTTTTAGAATATTGTATGCTACAGGAGGTCCCTCTAATTCCTGATATTTAGCTGCAGAAGAAGAATATTTTCTTTCACTTTCTTTAATTCCAATATCATGAAGAATAGCTGCTACTTCAAGAATTTTAAGCTTTTCTACTGAGATCCCTTCAAGTTCTCCTATACTTTTAGCAAATCCATGAACCTTCATTGCATGGTTTATTCTTTTTACATCACCATCGAAATACGATATCATATTACTTACAACACTACTTATAAAATCTGCCATATACTTTTTTCCTCCCTTAATATACTTTCATCTCCTGTAAAAAATCTAATGATCACCTAGTTTATTTGGATATTTCAAATATTCTTATTAATTAGTGAAATATACCTTTAACTCCAGCTAATAAAACTATAACTGCAAATATCATTCTATATATTGCAAATATTCTCATAGGTTTTCTCTTTAAGTAAGATATAAACTTATTTATTACTACTACAGCTACTATAAATGAAACTAAAAAGCCAATAGCAAGAGAAATTATTTCTGAAGATGTTAGGACAACTATACCACCAATCTTCATTATTTTCAAGAAACTCATACCTACCATAACTGGAATTGCAAGAAAGAAGGAGAACTCAGCAGCTGCAACAGTAGAAAGCCCTGATACCCAACCGCCTATAATTGTTGAAGCTGAACGTGACATTCCTGGGATTATAGCTAAACACTGAAATACGCCAATTATTATTGCCTGCTTTATTGTAACATCTTGATTCTTTGTCTTTATGTTATTTTTTCTAAATCTATTTTCAGCATATATCATCCATATAGCACCTAAAAACAAGGTTGCAGCTACCGAAACTGGATTAAATAGATATTTATCTGCCAAATCATCTAACAGTATTCCAAATATCCCCCCAGGTATGCAAGCTATAAATATCGTAAACCAAAATTTAAATCCTGACCTTTCATATCCAACTTTTTGTGGAAAAAAATTCACAATGGTTTCTTTTATTCTTTTAAAATAAAGTATAACCACTGCAAGTATTGCTCCAAGCTGTATCACATAAGTGTACATCTCAACATAGTTTGTATTTGTTCCTTTAAATCCTATCAAATTCTCAAAAATAACTAAATGTCCAGTTGAAGATACTGGTAGAAATTCTGTTATTCCTTCTACAACTCCTAATATTATAGACTTTATCATTAAAGAAATTAGTTCCATTGAATCACCCTTTCAATTTATTGTTTTAAATATTTATGCTTTTTTATTCTCTATATTTTATTATACATATTTATATATTTTACTCTATGTCATTTATCTTACAAACAGAACTTATAACTTACAATATAGTAAGATACTAATATATATAATGGTTCGTTCACAAAAATACTGTGACTGCTGCACTTATAGATAAACACACCAGACACTTAAGTCGCTGGTCTTTAAAACTTCATTTCTAAACAGGACTCTACAGAGATAAATATCACTTGCCGCTAAGTAACAGATATGATAAACTACAAAAGTAATTTCCACCTATAAGGTGGTAAGTATTTCGCATAATGGAGGTACTAATGAATTTAATATCCTTATTTGATGATAGAAAGTTTTTGAAAACTTTATTTAAACTTGCATTACCAATTGTACTTCAAAATTTAATACTTTCTTCCCTTAATCTCGTGGATACAGTTATAATTGGCGGTCTTGGTGAATATGCCATAGCTAGTGTTGGTATTGCTAATCAATATTTCTTTTTATTAAATTTAGTTCTATTTGGCATTGTTAGTGGCAGTTCTATATTTACTGCTCAATTTTATGGTGATAATGATATCCCTAACATTAAAAGAGTATTAGGTCTCTCTATTATAACTAGTGGAATTGCTGCACTTATATTCTCAATTGTAGGTTTTTTCTTTAATACTCAAATCTTAAGTATTTTTTCTACAGACAAGCTTGTTATAGCTATGGGTAGTGAATATTTGAGAATAATAGTTTTTAGCTATGTTATTACTGCGGTGACTTTTTCCTATTCCTTTACCTTAAGAAGTATAGGTCAAGTTAAACTCCCCATGATTATAAGTACTATAGCACTGGCAGTAAATACAATACTTAATTATTTACTTGTTTATGGTTATCTTGGTATGCCTAAACTTGGAACCAATGGTTCTGCTATAGCTACACTTATAGCTAGAATTGTTGAACTAGTTCTAATGCTTACTGTTGTATACTCAAAAAAACTTATCATAGCTGCTAAATTTAGAGAACTTTTAGATTTATCTCTCGATTTCATAAAGAATTTCTTTAAAGTAACTGCTCCTGTGATTTTAAATGAATCTATGTGGTCACTAGGAGTTAGTATGTATGCCGTTGTTTATGCAAGAATGGGCACTGAGGTAATAGCTGCTACTAATATATCTGCTACTATTGAAAGACTTACTTGGGTAATATTTATGGGACTCGGCAGTGCTTGTGCTGTTATGATCGGAAATAAGATAGGTGAAGGTGATGAAAATGAAGCCTTTTTACTTGCTAAACGATTTATAATATTATGCCCTGCTCTTTCAACTTTGGCTGGTATGATAATATTTTTCACCTCTGGATGGACATTGTCAGTATATAAGGTTTCACCAACAGTATATAATTATGCTCATAATGTGTTAATGGTATTTTCTATATTTTTAGTTACAAAAGTTGTTAATTATGTAAGTATAATTGGGATTTTTAGAAGTGGCGGAGATACAAAATTTTGCTTAATCTTAGACACTGGCGGTGTTTGGCTAATAGGCGTACCTCTCGTATTTTTAGGTGGGCTAATTTTAAAATTGCCAATTCATTTAGTTTATGTTTTAGTTTATGTAGAAGAAGTAGTAAAACTTATGTTTTGTATACCAAGAATTTTTTCTAAAAAGTGGATTAATAATTTAACTGTTAAATCATAAAAATGTTAAACATTTTTAGAGGACAGAGGACAATTGACATAGGACAATGATTGAGTTCATCTATACAGAGAATGAAACCAGAAAATTGACTTGTTCGGAGGGATATGTTACCAGAACTGAAGGCACATATAAAAACTTTTTTATCAATCTTAGCGAAGTATTTTAGAAAATCTTAGAGACTTTGATATGTTTGAGGTACGAGTTTATCAAAGGTTCTTAGATTTTAATGAAACTCCGCTTCCTTATGTCAGATGAGTAAGCGACTATCACAAAATCAAAGATTTTGGATATCTGCTTAAATACTGAGCTTTAGATTGATTAAAAGCTTTTATAGTGCTGAAGTCTGGTAAGATAGCCCGCAGAACAAGTCAACTTTCGGCTGTTCATCTCTATAAAACTCTACCTTGCAGCCCCTCTTCCAGCTCTAAGGTAAGCTCTATCCATCTCCTTATCCTTCTGCTTCTTCCATGCATGAAGTACCAATGCTAAAGTAACAACTCCATAAGATACGAACATTCTAAAATATTCACCTATCATAGCCTGTCCTGTTATGTTTTTACCTGCCATTGGCATAATCACAAACATTAAATGAAATAAAGCAGTACCAATAAGTGCATTTGGTATAGTCGCCTTGCTTACGGTAGCACCACCTACAAGTAATGAAGCAGCGGCAAACAGTGCTGCTTGATCTGTTCCATTATAGGTATTTAAGGTTCCTATGTTCTGCAAATATATAATTTGGCCATAACAAGCAAGTACTGTAGAAATTATGATTGATTGTATACGAGTTTTTTCTACCTTTATACCTGCTGTTCCTGATACTATCATATCTTGTCCTACAGCTCTCATATTCTGTCCAAGTTTAGTCTTTCTAAACCATACGGTAAACACACATATTATACCAATAAATAAGAATGTTCCCATTGGTACAGCTACTCCTCCTATATTAACCAGAAGCAACTTATCAAATCCACTGGACGTATCCAAATTTATAGCATTTCTGATACCATAACCTCTTGAAAGAACCAGCGTATGACTTTTTATAGGTATTATAGATCCGCATATATATAATAGAAAAAATTGATATATTCCTGATATAAAAAAACCCAGCATCATGGAAGTAATCATTTCACGTCCCTTTGCTCTATTTAAAACAGCACCACAGAAATATCCTAGAACTATTGCAATAGGAGTGCCTATTACCATAGCTAACATAAGGCCTGGAGCCCCTTTAATACCCCAGTCTGTTATAAATATTAATCCTATCTGTCCCGCCATTGCACCTAAAATCATTCCAAAGTTGATTCCCATACCTGCCATTACAGGTAATAAAAGTGCTAATACTAAAAATGAGTCTCTTGAAAGACGAGTAACAATCTCCCTAACAAGATATATTCCACTAAATTTTGAAATAGGTATTGCTATTATACTGATTAGTAAAAACATAATTGGAACAGCGCTGCTAGTTAAAAGTTTTTTCATATCTTGATTACTAAGTTTCATATTTCTACCTCGCTTTCCTGGTAAGAGCATATACTATCATTCCGTTTGATACAATAATCCTTATAACTTCGGAAACATCTATGCTAATTGCGCTATTAATTACCGAAGGTGTCATTGTAAGTATTCCTTGGAATAATATAGTTCCTATAACAACATTGACAATAGAGGCTTTATTTACAGAAGCTCCGCCAAGAAGTATAGCTGCAACTGTTGGGAATGCAAATGCCTGTGGGGCACCATACAGTTGTACAAAGCCAAAACTCTGTGCATAAACAATCATTCCTATAGCTGCAAGCACAGTTGAAAAAACGACGGATACAGTTCTCATGTTATCTACATTGATACCTGCAGCCCTTGCAAATTCTGGGTTAGACCCAACTGCAGTTATTGCAGTACCAATTTTAGTTCTAAAGAATCCCCATACTAACAAACTCATAAAAATGAAAAACAATATCATTCCAGTTGGAATTACAAAATTCTTTGTTACTTTTATGCTTAAAAAATTACTAATCTGATGAAACCAATACTCTTGAATACTTATAGTTACACGAAGTCCTTCTCCTTTAAAACCCTGCACACTTGCTGGATTTTTAAAAGGAAGTATAATCCACATCATATTCATGAAGAATACAAAGGAATATCCTACATAAGTAGCGATAATCATTTCATCTCCCTTGACCTTATTTAACAGTATGGCATATACATATCCAAAAACTACTGCTATGATCATAGCAATTACAAAAGCTACTGTTATTCCAATTATCCCTACAAGCTTAAATTCCAAGCTTATAACTGCACCTAAAAGTCCTGCAACCAATCCTACTGGAATACCAAAATTCAAGCCACATCCGGACTGTATCATAGGTACCATAGCCAAAACAAGAACGGCATTCATTCCGAAACGAACTATAACATCATTAAGTGACATATCTGTTTTAACACCAAAAAACGGTCCTGTAATAAATAATGCTACCAAAAACAATCCTATAATAATACGAGGCCATCCAAAATTCTTTATAAAACCTTTAATCTGCATCATAGCTTAACACCTTCTTCGCTCAAATCATATTGACCTGACATAAGCAATCCGAACTCTGCAGCTTCAGCATCCGGCGATAAAATTCCTGATACCTTACCTTCACTTACAATAGCAATTCTATTGCATATAGACCTTAGTTCTTCAAGCTCTGATGAGACCATTACAATTGTAGTATTATTTTCCTCATTGTATCTTCTTAGTGCATCAAGCACAAGTTTCTTTGCACCTACATCTATACCTCTAGTAGGCTCAGATACAAACAAAAGAGTTGGCTCAAGTGCAAAAGCCTTAGCAATACATACCTTCTGTTGGTTACCCCCAGAAAGCTGTCTAGTAAACTGCTTTTCACTTGTACATTTTATTTCTAAAGACTTAATGTATTCTTGCGCACATTCTTTCATGGCTTTATCATCACGCCATTTTATTAAACCACCTAATAACTTTTTAAGAAACTTTTCTTGAACCTGCATTGCATCAAAAGCAATATTCCAATCAATAGGCTCATCTAATAAAAGGCCTATACCTCTACGATCCTCTGATACAAAGGCTAAACCACTTTTTAGTGCATTAAAGGTTGAGTTTAGCGGCAATGGCTTACCATTAAAGACAACTTCTCCTTCTCCTGGAAACAAACCTAATATACCATTTGGTATGCCAAGCTTACCTTGTCCAGCCAATCCACCTATTCCAAAAATTTCACCTCTTTTAACGCTAAAGCATACATCTTTTACTGTTTCTCCTGGCATATCCACCCAAAGATTTTTTACTTCCAGGATAACATCCTTATTGCTATCAGTGGTATCTACATTTTTTACAGATGCCGCTTTTTTATTGTCAACCTCTCTTCCTACCATCCATTCAGCAATCTGTCTTATACTTACACCTTCGACTGGTTTTTCAACTACAACCACGCCATCTCTTAGTACTACTAATGTATCACAGGCTGCTGTAATTTCATGTAATCTATGTGAAATAAAGATAATAGAAACACCCATATCCGCAAGTTTTCTCATGGATTTCAAAAGTATTTCTGCCTCTGATTCAGTTAAAACAGCTGTTGGCTCATCTAATATAAGTAATTTAACTTTTTCTCTATCAATCTCCCGTGCAATTTCAATAAACTGCTTATGTCCAACAGGCATTTCTGAAACAAGGGTATCAGGATCAAGATGTACCCCTAAGGTTTCTATTGCCTTTTTTGCACTCTTTTTCATCTCATTCATATCAATAGTCTCTAAATTTTTACCAAATATCTTTGATATTACGTTAGATTTAGTCTTTTCCATATTAAGCAGTATATTTTCTGTGGTTGTAAACCCAGGTATAAGAGAAAACTCCTGGTGTACCATTCCAATTCCTGCTTTTAAAGCATCCATAGGACTTTTAAAGCTTGTTTTTTCGCCATCTAAATAAAATTGGCCTTCATAGCCTCCTGTTTCTGCAATAACAGTCATTCCAAAAAGTATTTTCATAAGTGTTGATTTTCCTGCCCCATTTTCTCCTACTAGAGCTAATATTTTCCCCTTCTCCAGTGAAAAATTAATATCTTTTAATACCCTATTACCATCAAATTGTTTGCCGACATTTTCAACCTTTAACAATAAATTATTATTTGACAATTATTTCACCTCTTATCATGCAAAGCAATGTATTAATTATAATTATTAAGGAAACGGCCTTTTACCAGCCGTTCCTTATATTCTAGTAATTATTTCATTTTCTTATATTTATCAGGTACTACTTCCTTTGTCTGACCTAAATAACCCTTTCCAAAAACATAAGTATCTTGATATAACATAACGTGGTTTTTCTTTTCTGTTCCAGTTGCTCTATCAATATAGTATGAACCGTTCCATGCTGCTCCTGGAGTAGATTTTTCATAGCAAGCCATTAAATCTTTAAAAGAATCCTTCTGTGCTTTGCCTTCAATTATTCTCTTTGCATATTCAGCAAGAGCCTCTGTTGAAGCATAGTTATATGAATAAGCCCATGTTCCCATTCTTCCGCTGCCGCCTTTTTCAATTACAGTCTTTTCAACTTTTTTAAGTATTTCAGGCCAATTCCCAGCTTCAGCCTTAAGATCAATTCCGAATGCTCCTGGATATCCCATTATTGGAGATGGAAGATCTGGCTCTACAAATATTGCACCAAGTTCAGCTACTTTCTTTAAAAGAGGTTCTGTCTGCGCATCGTTTGTACAGAAGAAAGCAGTATCTTTTCCATACTTTTGTACCCATGCTGGCATTTTTTCAAGTATGAATTGTTGTGCACCTGGAATTCCAACGTCACTCATTGGATCTGGGGCTGTTTCAAAAGCAAAAGTCAATCCCAAATCCTTACAAGCTTGTTCCATTATAGTTTTTCTCGCAGATAAAAGCTCAATACTCATATGTCTTGGGAAGGAAATGTGAACAAATGTCTTTGCTCCCATTTTCTTTGCTGCAAGGATCATTAAGTAGCCACGGTTTATATTGTCTACATTTACTACTAAATCCGAAGCCGCTTCTACCATGTTAGTATCTTCCTGTGGTTCCCCAGCAAATAAAAGTATATCTGGTCTTTTTTCTCTTATCTTTTTAAAAGCTGCAACTGTACCAGGAACTGATTGGTTAACAACGATAGCTTTCATATCTGGATCGTCAGCAAGTCCGGCAATCTGAGCTATAGTAGTTTCCTGTTCCTGCATAAAGTTATCAGGATAAGTAACATGTTTTACTATTCCACCCTTTTCTACATCCCCATATTCTTTGATAAATGCTTCCGCTCCACGCAGTTCATCTTCTGATTGGGATACGGTACCTGTTACTATACCAATGTGAGCTTTGGATTTTTTAGCACCTGAGTCATTGCTGCTTGTGCTGCTTGAGCCTCCGCATCCAACTAAACCTAATGCCATTGTTGCTGTGATAATTAATGCTAGTACTTTTTTCAAATTAGTCCCCTCCTAATAATATCTTTTTATATTAGTTTGAAAAGCCCAGCTTTTCAATTACTAATCGCATCCAGATACCTACTACCGATACTTAACTTATTCTCCAAGATATATTAAGCGTCTGACTCGTTTATATATAGATATCTTTTTTGTATTAATCTATTTACATTGGGTTATACTTTAAGTATTCCTCCAATATTTCCATATTCCTATTTTTATAACATTTTTCTCTGAACTTTTTTCTGTATAGCAATAACATTTTAACGCAGTAAAAAATCTCCTATTTTGATTATGAAAGAAATTTTAACTATTTCATTCATATTAAAAATAGGAGATTTTTGTATTTTAATTAAAATAGTTTATAGAGAATGTAAGTCTACTTTCAATCGTACACCTCTATACAACTTTTGAAGACAACATATATTTATTTTTAGGTCTCCCCATCTGTCCATAAATAGGAACAATTTCTATATACTTCTGTTCCGTTAAATACTGTATATATCTATGTACAGTTTGATATGCAAGATTTAAAGCTTTTGATATTTCATCTATTGTAAGTCCTTCCTTTTGTTCCTTTAAATAATCACATATAATGCTCAAGGTGGCAGGTCCAATACCTTTCTCAATAAAAACCTGCTGCTTATCTTCTATATATTTTTGCTGCATCTCATTAATCCTCAAATTTACTTTTATCCTAGAAATAAGATCTGGATATCTAATAGGTTTTATTGCAAAATCAGTAGTACCAACCGCTATAAACTTTTCTGCAATTTCCTGTCTTTCATCAACAGTAAGTACCAATATTGATATAACACTATCAATTTCTCGAATTTTCTTCACTGTAGTTAATCCGTCCCAATCTGGCATATGATAGTCAACTATTGCCAAATTAGCTCCATGTTTTTTACATAACTCATATCCGAGTCTAGCATTTTGAGCTATAATAGGCTCCCATCCTCCATGTAGGCAGATTTCTTTAATAGTATATTGAATATCTGGCTCATCATCAATAATAACAATTTTTTTACTGCTCATAATCTTGTTCATGTTAACCTCCTCTTAGTTTCCATACTTATAAGTTATTAATATTACATTTCTGCTTTAATCAAATACTTTCTATAACTATAAATATACTTTTATCTAATAAATTTTTTAACATACATTTATACTAAGATATATTTTAAATTTCTGGAAGAAATACAATTACAACTGTTCCTTTGTCAACCTCACTTATTATTTCTATTGTACCTTCATTATCTTCTATTACCTGTTTTGCGAAAGGAAGTCCTAATCCCGATGTCTTGTTTGTAGAATATCCTATTTCAAATATCTTTTTAAGTTCTGATTCTTTAATTCCTATTCCGTTGTCTTTAACAATTATATAAATCCCTCTGTCATCAGACCTCACCTCAAAGTCTATATGTTTATATGTACATTTATAAGGAGCTACAATAGCATTTTCTAATATATTTATAACTGCTCGTGCTACTCTAATCTTATTAACACATATATAAGGAAGTACATCTGCAATTTTTATGTCAATCTTAATTGAATCATCCTCCAAAGGCAGCTGTGCTCTTATATAACTTATTAACTCAGATGTATGCAGTTTCTGTTTAGAGGTATCATACAGAAAACTTGAAATCATCTCACTCATTTTGCTTGCAGCTCCCTCTATGCGTTCACTATATTCTTGAAGCTTTTTTTCATTTTGTGTTACAGCTATTAAAGAATTCAATCCCTGTATTGTAACAAGTGGTGTTTTCAAGTCATGCACTAAAGATTTAACTTCCTTAAGTATCCTATTTTCTAATACTTTTGCCTTCATGCTCTGTATTTCATTTTCCTTTTTATAATTCTCCCTAATTATTTTTATATTTACTATGTGACTAATAAATAAAGCTGCAGTAACAAAAGCTGAAAATATGAAGGGTATAAAAAAAGCAAAACCTGTGAAATTTAAAACTGATTCAGCCTTCAGATACATTCCTGCTATTTTAATGCTGCATGGAATATCACTTTTGCCAATATAATATGGTGAAAACATAGGCATTATGTTTAACCATTGAAATGCAAAAAATACTTGAATGGATACAATAGAAATATGAAGAAATCCATTTCTTTCAAAAAACAACTTTTGAAAAGCAATTAAAGCGATAATTAATGAGAATATTGTTGTAACAGGTTCCCAAGGTATATCAAATATCAGCCAACTTATCATATGAAGAAAAATCACAATAACAAAAGAAATACTAAATGCCTCTAACTTATTAAAAAACATCCCACATTTTCCATAATACACAATAAGTATTGATCCTAAAAATAAAAAAGTGCTCTGCATTGCATACAAAAAGCTCATAGACGCTGCTGCAAGTATCAAAATTCCACTATCTCCAACCTCTATAGCCTTTCTAATCTTAAATATGATTTCAAACCAGGCTCCTTGAGTAATAAACGAATTCGATAAACCAATTACTAACAAAATGCTAGCTAAAATAAAAATCTTGTACTTTTTAATATTACATTCTATCATAGAAAACCTCTCTAAAAATAGTAGAGTCGCATAAACTAAATATGAGTTTTACCTAAACGCAGACGAAAAGGGCTCTATTATATCACTTACTGTGTTTATAAGAGTTAACGGTATTTTACTGCTTCTGGCAGCTTCTGATAAAAAATTATCGTAATTAGCTTCTTTTGTTCCTATTAGGTAATTTGTTTGAGGGCAGATAATACTTAGCAATTCATCAGTGCTCTTATCACGCCGTTCTTTTCCACCCATATATACTGTTATTACAACTAGCTTTTCTTTTTTCGCTTCTTTAAGGAGTTCTCCAACCCGCTTTTTTTCATCTTCAACATTTATCCTATTAAGTTTTTCACCAAGAGGACTTGTTCCAACAACTACTACAATGGTATTTATTCCTTTTAAATCTGACATTTTCGCTTGAGGCATAAAATAATTGTGGATCATTAATTTATTTGCAACATCATTTATAATGTAAGCTTCTGTGCTTTGTCCTGCTGAGGTTATTAGTACATATTCCTTTGCTATAGGATTAGGCAAGCTAGGAAGTAAAAGAACATTGATTTCCTTTCTTTTCTCAAAGATTTTACTATTTATTGTTACAAATATCATGAAAATAACTATTATAGTCAATATAAAAGATTTTAGTTTCATATTTTCCTTCCTCTGCATATCACTGTTTAATATCGACACTTTCTAGAGATTCTACTCCTGTAATATAGGGTGAATAGCCTTCAACGTATAAGCTTGTGGCTACTACTGGCATTGTATGAGCTAGCGGAATTGCCGGCATATCATAGTTAACAATCCCCAAAAGTTTTTTATAAAGATTTTTTCTAAATACCATATCATTGGTTTCTCTAGCTTGGGTGAGTAAAGTATCTATTTCTTTATTTTTATAAAAAGAATAATTACTAGCTATCCCTAACTTTGCATTGTCAGATGATAACAAAGTGTTAAGAAAATTATCTGGATCAATATTGTCTCCAGTCCAACCAATTAGGGCAAGTTCATGTTCTCCATTCCTTATACGCTTTAAGTATTCGTCCCAGCTGTATGTTTTAATATTGACTTCGATATTCACTTTTTTTAGACTTTCTTTAATGTATTGTGCTACTTGTAAAGGTCTTGGAAAATAATTTCTAGAGCATTCCATAACTTCCAATGTAGTTTTAAACCCTTGTGGGTATCCAGCCTCTTTTAAAAGTTCTATAGATTTTTCAATATTATACTCAATTGGCTCTATACTTTCATTATACCCTGGAAACATAGGTGGAATAAAAGTTTTCGCCGGTTTTGCAATATTGTCAAAGGCTTCTTTTATCAATTCATCTTTATTTATAGCATAACTTATCGCGGTTCTAACTTGTCTATTATTAAAAGGAGTTTTCTCGTTATTCATAGCCATATATCCTACGTTAAAGCATGGTCTTAAAAATAGCTGCAGTTTACCATCTCTTTCCGCTGTGAGTGTATCATCTGGGCTTAAGTTATCAGCAATGTGTATTGTTCCTTTCTTTAATTGATCTAACCTGTCTTTTCCTAAGGGAATAACTTTAAATTCTACTTCATCGACTTTTGCATTAGTATACCAATATCCATTATTACGCACTAGAAGAATATTATCATTAGGATTCCAACTTTTAAAACAAAATGGTCCTGTTCCAACAGGATGCTTGTACACTTCAGTTCCATATTTTTTTATTGCCTCAGGACTCTCGATACTAAATATAGGCATTGTAAGTGTGCTTAAAAATGGAGCATACGGCTTGGAAAGCTTTATTTCAACAGTATAATCAGATAATGCAACAACACTCTTAACAAAACCCGGAAAACCACCAAATACATAATTCCAGTAGCTAAACTGTCCTTTATGATAAGGATTATTTATATCCATCCACCTTTGAAAATTAAATACTACTGACTGCGCATTAAAATCTGTTTCATCATGAAATTTAACTCCTTGGCGCAATTTAAATACCCATGTCAATCCATCTTCACTGCATTTCCAATCAACTGCAAGACCGGGCTTTATCTCTTTTCCTTCCCTTTCATATTTAACTAGTGTTTCAAATATATTAGCCGTTACTTTAATAGAATCTATATCTGTCATATTAGAAGGATCTAATGTTATAGCATCACTGGAGCGACCTACAACAAGTCTTTTAACTGTATCAGATCGATGAAACGAACCGAAAACACTGCCATTCTTAGTTTTAATTTTACTGCTATAATTTAGTACAGTAATGAAGGAACATATAACTATAAAAAGCATTGTGATTATTTTATATTGCTTTTTCACTTTTTTCCCTCCAATTGTTGATTTTATGTATCAACAGTATAAAAGATACGGTGTATTAACTAATATTGTAATTTATATTATTAAAAAAATCAATTTTTTTGCAATATTTAAACTCTAAACTTTCATATAATTAAATATTGTTACTTCTTCAGTTTTATTTTGCTATAATCTTATATTCAACAACAATTATATTAAAATAATAGTAATACTTTTATGTAACTATACTTCAAAAAAAGAATACAATGTATTGTACACAATCATAGAATATTTAATAAATCTCATTTAAAAAATCTTGTATTAATTAACATATAATTAACACAGGAAAATTTATGACAAAATATATGAAAATATTGTTGATATTTGCAAGTTATTATGCTATTATACTTTTCAGTTATAATTATTCTGTGATGTGTATAATTACAATATTATAACTAAACTTCTTTACTAGTTTTTCATTATGGCTAGTGGAAGTTTTTTATTTTTTTAATAAATATATAGTAAAAAGGAGTTGTTACGGTGTGACAAAGAATGTTTTTGTTCAATTGTTAAATGTTTGTAAGAGTTTTGATAAAGAGGAAGCAATAATAAAAAATTTAAACCTCGATATCAAGAAAGGCGAATTTTTAACTCTGCTTGGACCAAGTGGTTGTGGAAAAACGACTACCTTAAGAATGATTGCAGGTTTTGAAATACCCACTAATGGTAGTATCATTATTGATGAAGAAAATGTTACTACTAAACCGCCTTATCAAAGATGTGTAAATACTGTGTTTCAAAATTACGCTTTATTTCCACATATGAATATTTTTGACAATATAGCCTTTGGACTTAATATGAAAAAGACACCTAAAAATGAAATTAAAGATAAGGTATATGAAATGTTAAGAATGGTCCAACTTGATGGCTATGAAAATAGGATGCCCTCACAGTTAAGTGGTGGTCAAATGCAGCGTGTAGCTATTGCAAGAGCTGTAGTAAATAGCCCAAAAGTTCTCCTTTTAGATGAGCCCTTAGGTGCTCTTGATTTAAAACTTCGCAAACAGATGCAATTAGAACTTAAGCATCTTCAAAAAATGCTCGGCATAACCTTTATATTTGTAACACACGACCAAGAAGAGGCACTTACAATGTCTGATAGAATAGTTGTTATGAATAATGGAATTATAGAGCAGGTTGGTACACCTGAAGACCTTTATGAAAAACCGAAAACTAAATTTGTAGCTTCCTTTTTAGGAGAGACAAATATACTTGAGGGACAAGTCTTCAAATTAAAAGAAACTGAAGTTTTACTTCAACTTGAACAGGAAGATGATATAATTAGAATACCTAATCTGAACTATGATTTAGGTGATAAATTCACTGTTTCTGTAAGACCTGAAAGAATTAAAATAAAAGAAAACCCTGAAGATGGAGATGTATGGCTCCAATGCAAATTTAAAGAGAAAATATATATAGGTTCAAATATAAAAATAGTAATGCTTCTTAAAAATGGTAAAGAAATTGTAGTAAATGAACCAATAGGACAAAACTTCGAATTTTTAGATAAAAATAAGAATTGTTTTGTAACCTGGAAACCTGATCACACTATAGTTATTAAGGCATAAGGGGGATAGGTACATGGAAAATAAAGTGTCAAAAAACCCCATTTTAAGATATTTAACTACTATTGTTCCTGCGGTACTTTGGATGTTTGTATTTTTTGTGCTGCCCCTTTTTCTAATAGTAGTGGTAAGTTTTTGTACAAGAGGTAATGTTGGAGATATCGTTTATAAATTCACATTTTCTAACTATGCAAAACTTTTAAACCCTCTTTATATTGATATATTTATAAACTCAATTCTTATTGCAGTTTATACTACTTTGTTATGCTTATTATTTGGATATCCTTTTGCATTTATTATTGCAAACTCAAATAAAAAATTAAAACCATTATTTCTTCTGCTTATAATACTTCCATTTTGGACTAACTCTTTAGTTAGAACCTATGCAATGATAGTATTGTTAAGATCTGAAGGTATTATAAACACATTGCTTTTACATTTTGGACTAATAAAAACACCACTTCACTTAATGTATAACAATACGGCAGTTATGATTGGTATGCTTTATATGATGTTCCCATTTATGGTATTGCCTTTATATACCTCTATAGAAAAACTTGATAAAAGAATATTAGATGCTGCCTCTGATCTTGGCGCAGGACCAGTAAGAAAATTTTTAAAGATAACCCTTCCTCTTACAAAAGGAGGTATCTTATCTGGATCTCTTTTGGTTTTTGTTCCAACCCTTGGTCTCTTTTTTATAACTGACCTTATGGGTGGAAGTAAGGTAGTTCTTATGAGTAACCTTATCAAAAATCAATTTCTTACAGCAAGGGATTGGCCTTTTGGGTCTGCTATATCAGTTATATTAATAATTGTCATGGTCGCAGTTATTTCTTACAACTCAAAATTTGGCGGCAAGAAAGATAAAAAGGAGGTATTATAGCAGTGAAAAAAAGTAAAATGACATTTTTAAAGTTCTTTTATATGCTTTTAGTATTCATGTTCTTATATATACCTATTATGATACTTATTGGATTTTCATTTAATACCTCTAAGCTAAATATAGTATGGACAGGATTTACTTTTAAGTGGTACGGAAGCTTGCTTCATAATGTAGGAATACTTGAAGCCGTTAAAAACTCCTTTATTGTGGCTGTGATAAGTACAATTTTGTCCGTTATCATCGGAACCTTGTGTGCTGTTGGAATGTACAGATATAAATTTAAAGGAAAAGGAATCGTTGATTCTATATTATATATACCACTTGTTATTCCTGAAATAGTTATGGGGATATCTCTCCTTGCCTTTTTTGCAATTGTAAAAATCCCGCTTGGAAAGATAACTTTAATTATTGCACATGTAACCTTTTGTATAGCTTACGTTGTTGCAGTAGTGAAAACAAGACTTGATGGCTTTGATAAGTCTGTAGAAGAAGCAGCTATGGATCTTGGAGCTTCTCCCCTTCAGACCTTCCTATATGTAACTCTGCCGATTATAATGCCTGGTGTTATTGCTGGAGGTCTTTTAGCCTTTACATTATCCTTAGATGATGTAATTATAAGCTTTTTTGTTGCGGGGCCTGGCAGTGTAACTTTACCATTAAAAATTTTTTCAATGGTAAAATTCGGAGTGACCCCAGAAATCAATGCGCTTTCAACATTAATAATTCTGTTCACAATGGCAATAATTGTACTTGCACTTATTATTAGAAATGCACATATCAGCATGAAAAAAGTAACTGCAATACTTACTTCAATTTTTGTTGTAGTTGGAAGTATTGGCGGCGGATTATTTGCTTTTGCTAAAAATAACAGCGAACCTCAGCAGGTTTTAAATGTATTTAACTGGTCAGAATATTTACCTCAATCGGTAATTGATAAATTTGAACAAACCTATAATATTAAAGTAAACTACAGCACTTTCTCCTCTAATGAAGAAATGCTAGCAAAATTAATGGCCGGTGGCGGAAACTATGATGTAGCTGTTGCTAGTGACTTTATGGTTGAGATATTAAAAAAACAATCCCTGATTCAAGAAATAGATAGGAGTAATATTCCGAATTTAAGCAATATTGGACCACAGTTCTTAAATTTATCCTTCGACAAAGGCAATAAATACAGTGTTCCATATATGTACCTTGCAGGAATTATAGCCTATGATAGCTCAAAAATTCCAGAAGGTACTATTAAAGGATATAAGGATCTTTGGAAACCTGAACTTAAAGGTTCCTTGACTTTACTTGATGATGAGAGAGTTATAATTGGTATCACTCTTAAAAAACTTGGATATTCAATCAATGAGACTAGCCCTGAAGCTCTTGCCAGGGCAAAAGAAGAGTTAAAAAAACTCCAAGCAAATGTAAAGTCCTATGACAGCGACAGTCCTAAGACAACTCTTATAAACGGAGAATCAAAAGCTATTTTTGCCTGGGGTGCAGAAGGAAGTCTCGCAAAACGCGAAAACAAAAATGTTAAATATGTAATCCCAGAGGAAGGATTATTCCTACAGCAAGATAACTTCGTAATACCTAAAGGAGCCAAAAATATAAAGGCTGCAGAACTTTTTATGAATTTTATAATGGAACCAGAAATAAGCGCTGAAATTTCACATTACTTTCCTTATGGAAATCCTAACATGGCCGCACATCAATATATTGATAAAGATATACTAGACGATGAGGCCGTATATCCAAAAGATGCCGATATGAAGAAAGGTGAATACTTGAAAGATATAGGAAATTCAGTAACTCAGCTTGATAAAATATGGTCAGAGGTTAAACAATAATATAATCGTTCATAAATTTAAGTATCAATATACCAGTATAGTTCATATTATATAATAATATGAACTATATTTGTCTTAATATAGTTAAAATATTTTATGAAAGGAGTTAAGATGGATAAAGAAATATATGAAAATTATATTAAGAATTTTGATATTAATTTGTTAAACTGCAAATTTCTTGGTAAAGGCCATAATGGTATAGTTTATCTGCTTCCTGATGGGAAAGTAATTAAAATTTGCTTTGACCCCGAAAGCTGCGAAAAAGAATACTTAATACTTAAGAAAATAAATAAAAACAAATATTTTCCTCGAGTTTACTGTATGCTCGGAAACTATATGATAAGAGACTATGTTGATGGAGTAACACTAACTAATTATATAAAAATAAACGGCCTAGACAGAGAATTATCAATAAAAATACTTAATTTGCTTGAAGAGTTTAAAAGACTTAAATTTTCAAAAGAAGATATAAGATGCAAAGATATTATGGTCCAGCCAAATGGTTCTCTAATGGTAATAGATCCTAAAAAATTCTATTCCCAAAAAAGAGATTTTCCTAGGCATTTGTCTAAAGGTTTAGATAAACTTGGTGTACTTAATTTTTTCATGTCTATTGTTAAAGCTGAGAGACCTAATCTATATAAAAAATGGAATGAAAAAATAAATATATATTTAGTAGAAAGACAGCTAGAATATGCCCGTAAGTAATCTCTTATTTTTGCCGCCTATATATTGTAAATATGCTCTCATGTAAACCAATGTAGCAATGGACCAGCTTTT
>NZ_JAEEGC010000160.1 GCF_019207025.1 Clostridium thailandense
ATTGTCTGTCGCACTATAGACATCCACGGCCGACACTTAACTTATGCTTCGGGATATATTGACATTCTTCCAGCACTATAAATACTTTTGACAAGTCTAAAGTATTTAAATGTGTCTTCCAGAATGTAAATATATCCCTGCGTATAAGTTAACTGTCTGGTGTGGGTATCTATAATTAAAAATGCGTTATTGACATAACTTACATACACACCAAAAGAGACTTCTGATACTCAAATCGCTTAATGGATTTATTGTCCCGAGCAATAAGTGCTGTACTCCACTTATTATGTTCATATTCGAAATCTTGAAAGCCTTAATTTAAGATTTTGAATTGAATTTCTTCAAATATTTTATCTATTATTTTACTTTCGAATATTACTGAAATACTTTTTTAACGAGTTTTGAACTTACTTCAGAAAACTTTATTTTCATAATTTACATTGTTTGACTATAATATGTGTTCAACATTGAATGGGGAAAATTGTTTTTGTTATATAATGTAAAACTTAAAGCTTTAATAGTCTAAGAAGTTTTACAGATAGCCGTGTATCATGGATAAAAGGGGGAGATAAAAATGTACACAAGATTATCATGGGAATTAGAAAGAAGGGGTAAAATAAAGAATGAAGGTATTGAATTGTATTATGAGAAGGGAAAAATAAATATATTAGTTGATAGAAAATTGCATGTTATAAAAGATAATAACGAGTTAGTTAATTTAGGCAATAGAAATCATAAAATATCAGAAGTTGTAGAAGATATACTGCGCATATTTCTTTAAGAGATTAAGGAACAATAGCCTTTTTCAGCTTTAAATTATAGGTAATTCAATATATAGTGTTAAATAGCTCTAATGGAGGATAAAGGTGATTTGTGTTAAAATTTTTTATGAGACATATACTTCACTGATATTCTTAAAGATTCTTTACAAAACAATTTGTATAAAAGAATGTGAAGTTTGTCTCTGTTTTTGTAATGTTTAAAATGTAAATAAGTATTTGAGAGTTGTCACATTTTAACATAAGAATAAATTATTTAATTCAGCGAAAAAACAGCATAGAATTTAAATTTGAATAAAAAGTAACATTGTTAATTAAATAACAATTTTGACTTTTTTAAAATTATTTACTAGAGAAATTAATTTTTTGTCTTGAGAAAATAGAGGAATAGAAATGTTTATTATGCAATGGTCACATAAACTTATCTAATTGATTTATTGGTGTTAATAAAATAACTATTGTAGCAATTGTATGAATATTGTGCTAGAATCAAATCGTCTAGTGGTCGTACCACAATACCTGCCTAGAAGGAATAAATATATTCTTATTATTTTTCATTGCTTTGGTTCTAATTGGCTAATTTATTATTCCACTTGGGATATTAAATTTTGATCATTTCAATTAGAAGATGCTAAATTTTATTAGATAGTAGAAATACAGGAAGAGATGTAGTACTCACAGGGGGGATAGGACAGGATATTAAATAACATTTAAACTTTGTATAGTTTTTGTAATCGTTTTAGGAATTATATCACCTCATGCTAGGATTTTAGAAATAATATTAAATAGAGGTTGGATATAAAATTTATTTAAATTTTATAAATACACTAGAAATTTTATAGATCATGTGATAAAATATAAAAAAAGGTGGTATGACCACCTGACCATAATACCATACGACTAATATAAAATATATGAAAAAATGGAATAGAAATATAAGTTTATTTTTTTATAGATATATAGAAAACGTTTAGCTATCTTTCATTTGTTTATAAGAAGTGAAATATAACAGTGGACTTCTTAAGATGCCGTTGATTATAACTTTCGCTTCTTTATATAGAGTATATAAAATATCATAACGTATAAATAAATTTGGAGGTATGAACATGGATATATTAGTATGCATAAAGCAAGTGCCTGGAACTTCAAAAGTTGAAGTAGATCCAGTAACGGGAGTATTAAAAAGAGATGGTGTAGATTCAAAGATGAATCCATATGATCTATATGCTTTAGAAACAGCACTAAGAATGAGAGAAAAAGTAGGTGGAAAAGTAAAAGTTATAAGTATGGGGCCACCACAAGCAGCGGAAGTAATAAAAGAAGCATATATGATGGGGGCAGATGAAGGAGCTCTTCTTTCAGATAGAAAATTTGCTGGAGCAGACGTTTTAGCAACAGCTTATACAATATCACAAGGTGTTAAGCAGATGGGAAATATTGATTTAATACTTTGCGGAAAACAAACAACCGATGGAGATACAGCACAGGTTGGGCCAGAAATGGCAGAATACTTAGGAATGCCACATATAGCTAATGTTATAAAAATAGAAGAATTAAAGGATAAATCAATGACAGTAGAGATGGACATGCCAAATACAGTAGAAGTAGCAGAGATACAATTCCCATGTTTGCTAACAGTGGAAAAAGATATATTTCAACCAAGGCTTCCATCTTACAGAAAAAAACTAGAAACAAAGGACAGAGAAGTTAAGATGTTAAGCTTAAAAGATTTTGCAGATCAAAATGAAAAAAGATATGGATTAAATGGATCACCAACGCAAGTTGAGAGAATATTCCCACCAGCTGTAAACACAGATAAAGAAATGTGGAATGGGACTGGTGAAGAGATCGCAGATAGGTTAGCTGCTAAGCTTAAAGAGTTGAAATTTGTCTAATTATAAATTAGTATATATTCTTTTAAAAGCGATACCCCAAACAGTTGGCAGTAATCAATAAAAAAATCAGAGTTAAATTGCATACCGAGATTTATTTGATTGAGCTTAATAGGTTACTCTTTTTACTCCAAAAAACCAGCTGTCAACTGTCATTTTAATAAATTAGTAGTATATGATAACTTTTAATAGAGATAAATGTTAAATATAATCAAAAAGTTGGGAGATTAAGGGCCTAAAAGACCTTTAACGAGTAGTTCACGAGCGGGAGCGGGTAGGATTAACTACTCTGTGTTCCGACTAAAAGGAGGAAATAAAAGTGGGAAAATTATTAGTTAATCAGGAGAAGTTAAATCCTTCAATTATAGAAGAATTAGTAAAAATATGTCCATTTGGTGCTATAGAAGATAAGGATGGAAAAGTTGAGATAAATGCAGCCTGTAAAATGTGTAAGCTATGCGTAAAAAAAGGACCGGCAGGAGTAATGGAATTCGTAGAGGAAGAAGTTGTAGCTATAGACAAAAGTCTATGGAAAGGCGTAGCTGTATATGTAGACCATGTTGAAGGAGACATTCACCCTGTAACATTCGAACTTATCGGAAAAGCTAAAGAATTAGCTGCTAAAGTAAATTATCCTGTTTATGCAGTATTCGTAGGTTATGATATAAAAGATAAAGCTGAAGAAATATTACACTACGGAGTAGATGAAGTATTCGTATATGACTATGAGGAGCTAAAAGACTTCAGAATAGAACCATATACAGCAGCTATGGAAGATTTCGTTAACAAAGTAAAACCTTCAACTATATTAGTTGGTGCAACAACAATAGGAAGATCACTTGCACCAAGAGTAGCAGCAAGATTTAAGACAGGACTTACAGCAGACTGCACAATACTTGACATGAAAGAAAACACAGACTTAGTACAAATAAGACCAGCTTTCGGTGGTAATATAATGGCTCAAATCATAAATCCAAATAATAGACCTCAGCTTGCAACGGTAAGATACAAAGTAATGAATGCACCAGAAAGATCGGTTACAGTATCAGGAAAAATAACAGTTGCATCCATGGATGAATCGAAGCTTACTTCAAGTATAAACGTATTAAAAATAACTAAGAAAAAAGTTGAAACAAGCATATCAGATGCTGAAGTAATAGTAGCTGTTGGAAGAGCACTGAAATCAGAAAAAGACTTAGAAATGATAAAAGAATTAGCAGATTTGCTTGAAGCACAAGTAGCTGTAACAAGACCACTTATAGAAGCAGGCTTTGCTGATGCAAAGAAACAAATTGGACTAAGTGGTAGAACAGTAAAGCCAAAATTGATAATTACTTGTGGAATATCTGGAGCAGTTCAATTTACAGCTGGTATGAATAATTCAGATTGCATAGTAGCTATAAACAAGGATCCTAAAGCTTCTATATTCAACGTAGCTCACTATGGAATAGTAGGAGATATATATGAAGTTATACCAAGACTTATAAACAACATAAAAGAAGGAAATGGTATAGCATAAAAAGTTTATTATAGAAACTTAAATTATAATAATGGTTTGGAGGTAAGGAAAATGGCATGTAATTGTGCAAAGCAATATAAAAAGTTAGATCAAAATGATATAAAATTCCTAGTAGAATTATTAGGTGAAGATAGAGTATTTATAGGAGAAAATATAAATGAGGACTTCAGTCACGATGAATTAGGCGGCATAAGCAAAATGCCTGATGCTGTAGTTGAAGTAGAAAGTACAGAAGAAGTATCAAAGATAATGACATATGCTTATGAAAACACTATTCCTGTAGTGGCAAGGGGATCAGGAACTGGACTAGTTGGTGCATCAGTTCCACTTTATGGCGGAATAATGGTTAACATGACAAAGATGAATAAAATACTAGAAATAGATGAAGAAAATCTAACATTAACAGTAGAACCAGGAGTTCTATTAATGGAAATCAGTAAATATGTTGAAGAATTTGACTTATTTTACCCACCAGATCCAGGTGAAAAATCAGCTACAATCGCTGGAAACATCAATACAAATGCAGGTGGAATGAGAGCAGTTAAATATGGCGTAACTAGAGACTATGTAAGAGGACTTACAATAGTACTTCCAACAGGAAAAGTTATAGAAGTTGGAGGAAAGGTTGTTAAGAACAGTTCAGGATATAGCATAAAAGACATGATATGCGGATCAGAAGGAACTTTAGGAATAGTAACAAAAGCAGTACTTAGATTACTACCATTACCAAAAAAAGCAATAAGCTTATTAATACCATTTCCAAATCTTGAAATGGCAATAAATACAGTGCCAAAGATCATAAAATCAAAATCAATACCAACAGCTATAGAATTTATGCAAAGAGAAGTTATACTAGCTGCTGAAGAGTTTTTAGGAAAGAAATTCCCAGATAACTCATCGGATGCATATCTACTTTTAACATTTGATGGCAACAGTAAAGAAGAGATAGAGAAAGACTATGATAAAGTTGCTCAAATCTGCTTAAATGAGGGAGCTTTAGATGTTTATATAACAGATACTGATGAAAGAAAAGAAGCAGTATGGTCAGCAAGAGGAGCGTTCCTTGAAGCAGTTAAAGCAACAACAACAGATATGGATGAGTGCGACGTTGTTGTTCCAAGAAATAAAGTTGCAGAGTTCGTAAAATATACAGATGAACTTCAAGAGCAATTTAATGTAAGAATAAGAAGTTTTGGACATGCTGGAGACGGTAACCTACACGTATACGTTCTAAAAGATGATATGACAGATGAACAATGGGAAAAGAAATTATCAGAAGTATTTGAGTGCATGTACAAGAAATCTGTTTCATTAAATGGGTTAGTATCAGGAGAGCACGGAATAGGATATGCTAAGAGACCATATTTATTCGAGCAGTATGGTGAAGATTATGTAGAATTAATGAAAAATATCAAATTAGCATTTGATCCTAAAAATATATTAAATCCAGGGAAAGTTTGTCAATAAAATATTTATATTCAAGGGAGGAAGGAATATGGAATTTAAAAATATAACTTTTGTAAAAGAGGGGAAAATTGGGATAGTTACACTCAATAGACCTAAAGCTCTAAATGCACTAAATTCAGAAACTTTAAGAGAATTAGATAGCGCTTTTGATGCTTTGCATGCAGATAAAGAAATTTTAGCGGTAATCATTACTGGAGAAGGAAAGGCTTTTGTAGCAGGAGCAGACATATCTGAAATGAAGGACCTTAATACTATTGAAGGAAGAGAATTTGGAATACTTGGAAACAAAGTATTTCGAAAATTAGAAAATATGGGCAAACCAATAATTGCAGCAATAAATGGTTTTGCTCTAGGTGGAGGTTGTGAGCTATCAATGGCTTGTGACATTAGAATAGCTTCAGCAAAAGCAAAATTTGGACAGCCTGAATCAGGTCTTGGAATAACTCCAGGCTTTGGAGGAACTCAAAGATTACCAAGACTTGTTGGTGAAGGAATGGCGAAGGAACTTATTTTTACAGGAAAAATAGTAGATGCCAAGGAAGCTTTAAGAATAGGATTAGTAAATAGAGTAGTCGAGCCAGAACAATTAATGGATGAAGTTAAGGCCTTAGCAAACACTATAGCAGCACAAGCCCCAATAGCAGTAAAACTTTGTAAAACAGCTATAAATAGAGGAATGCAGTGTGATATAGATACTGGAATCGCCTATGAAGCAGAAGTATTTGGACAATGTTTTTCAACAGATGATCAAAAGGAAGGTATGACAGCATTTATAGAAAAAAGAGACAAGTCTTTCAAAAATAGTTAAGAGGTAGAGAAGTAAACTTTACACAATTCAACTTTCTAAATTTTTAGATCAATAACTAATATATATCAAAAGATAAAGGAGAGAAAAATTATGC
>NZ_JAEEGC010000161.1 GCF_019207025.1 Clostridium thailandense
TGGCATTTTTATATTGAAATTTTATAAACAATGGAAGTTAAGCCAAAATTGTAACAGAATTAAATCTAAATTGTAACTAAGTTGTAACACTAGAAATATATAATATGTAATATAAATAAATGAATATTATACAAATTATGAGTGTTTAAACAAAATTTCAACAAACTAATGTAAATGCAAAATAGGAGGGAATAATATGAATTTTTTTAAAAATTTAAAACTCATACATAAAATTAGTATACTTTCGGTTAGTTCCTTTATTTTTCTTTTGATAATAGGTGTTGCCTCGGTAATGCAAGTATCCAGAGTTAATGTTGGAATTAAAATATTAAGTGAATCAAAATTGACTCCAATTGTAGAATTAGAAACAATAAAATCTAATATTGAATACATTAGAACTAGATCTAATGCATTAATGGATGCAACTGATGATAGCACAAGAAAAACTGTAAAAGATGATCTTAATACTCGCATAACATCTATAAATAAAGTCATAGAAAAATATAAGAGTGATAGTGATTATAAAACTATAATTAATAACTATAATAAATTTATATCAGCTGAAGAAGCTTTTATAAAAGTAGCTGAGATTGGCCAAAATAAAACTCAGGGGCCACCTACTGAAGCAATTAACCTTGATAAAACAAAGATTACTCTTGTGACATCTTTTGATGAAATAATTAATAAACATATTACATCAGCAAACTCCATTTACGAACAAAGTAAAAAAATTTTTGGAAATACATTAATTATAATAATATCACTTGTAGTGATATCCTTAATCATAATAGCACTTTTATCTATAGTTATAATTAAAGAAACTGTTGATCCAGTTAAGAGAGTCACCGAAAGATTAAAGGAGATTTCTAATAACGGTGGTGACTTAACCCAAAGAATAGGATATAAAAGCAAAGATGAAATAGGAGAGCTTAGTTCAAGTTTTGATTTGTTTATTGATAAATTACATGCAATTATTAAAGAGATATATAGTGCTGCTAATATTATTTCTGTCTCAAGTGAAGAATTAACTATGGCAACAAAAACTACTGCGCAGTCCCTTGATACTATATCAGGAACTGTTGAAGAAATAACATCTAGTACTTCGGATGGAGCTGCTGTTGCTGAAGAAACTTCAGCACACCTTGCAGAAGTAGCAAGATTTACTGAAGCGACCTCCGTAGCAACTAAAAAGACTACAAGCAATAGCAAAAAAGCACAAGAATCGGCGGAAGATGGATCGGTTAAGATATCTGAAATTGTTTCATCTATAACAGATATAGCAGATTCCTCTAAACAGGTGTCTCTTATGATAAATGAATTGGATCTCTCTTCAAAGAAAATCGGAGACATTATTCAAATTATAACTGGTATATCAGCACAAACTAACATGCTAGCACTAAATGCAGCAATAGAAGCAGCACGTGCCGGAGAAGCTGGCAGAGGTTTTACTGTAGTTGCCGATGAAATCAGAAAGCTTGCTGATGAGAGCAATTCTGCAGCTGAGCAAATATCTGAACTAATAAAAGAAAATCAATTAAAATCTGCTTCAGCTGTAAACTCAGTTAATCAAGTTGAGGAAAAAGTATCCCTTGGAGTTAACAAGGCTTCAGAAGTTGGACAAATTATACAAAGTATTATTGAAAATACACAAGAAATTGTAAGTGAGATAGAGGAAATTGATAGATCTACTGAAACTCAAGCTAAAGGTACAAATGAGATGGAAAGAGCCATAAATGCTATAGCAGTAAATTCAGGAGAAATAGCTGTTGGAACTGAAAATATAAGTTCAAGTATTGAAGAACAGCTAGGTGTTATGAATGAAATTGAAAAGACCACAGAGAGCTTGTCAGACATGTCAAGACAGTTAAAAGAATTAGTTTCTGGATTTAGGGTATAAATTCATAGCAAAGATAAGTTCTTAAAAGGTAGTTTGTAATGAACCGCCTTTTAATTTTATTGCAGAGAAACATTCACAATAGTATCATAGTATAATAATAGAAAATCCAAATTATTTTATTAATATTCATTAAAAACTATGCTAGGAGGAGTTATTATTATGTCGTGGATAGAGGATTCAGTTTTTTATCACATTTATCCATTAGGTTTTTCAGGGGCTCCACATGAAAACAAATTAGAACATGAAAAAGTAGATAGATTAAAAAAAATAGAAGAATGGATTCCACATATGAGGTGTATTGGAGTAAATGCACTATATTTAGGACCACTTTTTGAATCAGATACTCATGGATATGATACAAGAGACTATTATAAAGTAGATAGACGACTTGGTAGTAATGATGACTTAAAAAGAATTTGTAAGAGTTTACATGAAAGTGGAGTTAAAATAGTGCTGGATGGGGTTTTTAATCATGTAGGCAGAGGATTTTGGGCATTTAAGGATGTCCTTGAAAATGGAAGAAGTTCGAAGTATTGTAGCTGGTTTTCAAATATAAATTTTAATGCACGGAGTCCTTATGGAGATGACTTTAGTTATGACAGTTGGGAAGGCCATTATAATTTGGTGAAATTAAATCTTAAGGATCCTGAAGTTAAGAATCATATATTTAAAGCGGTAGAATTTTGGATTGAAAATTTTGATGTAGATGGACTAAGACTTGACGCAGCTAATTGCATTGATTTTGAATTTTTAAGAGAATTATCAGCCTTCTGCAAAAATAAGAAACCTGATTTTTGGTTAATGGGGGAAGTAATTCATGGCGATTATAACAGATGGGCTAATGAAAATATGTTGGACTCGATAACTAATTATGAGTGTTACAAGGGTATTTATTCAAGCCACAATGATAAAAATTATTTTGAAATAGCATATTCTTTAAATAGGCAGTTTGGAGATTATGGCATATATAAGAATATATATCTTTATAATTTTGTTGATAATCATGATGTAAGCAGAATAGCTAGCATATTAAAAAAGCCACAATATATTTATAATGTATATACTTTACTTTTTACAATGCCAGGAGTTCCATCTATATATTATGGAAGTGAATGGGGAATTACTGGAGAAAAGGAAAAATCATCTGACTATTCTTTAAGACCAGAGCTGAATCTAAATATTATGGTAAACTATGATCCTAACAAAGAGATTTTAGAATTAATATGTAAGCTTACTGAAATAAGAAAAAACTCTAAGGCTTTAAAGAAAGGTAACTATAAGCAGATTCTAGTAAGAAATGAACAATTTGTATTTAGCAGGACTTTAGATGATGAAACAGTTATAGTGGCTTTAAATCTATCAGATAAACAAAGTATTGTTGAGATTAGCATTCCTTCACAAGCAAAATATATAACTAATTTATTAAATAAGGAGAAATATCAGATATCAAATGGAAAAATTAATTTGATTTTAAAACCTTTCAGTTCAAAAATAATGATGTAGTTATTTAGTGAGTTTTATATAAAGAATTTTTATTGCATATGTTATAATAATTATTAAAAGTTGTAGAAGAGGTGTTATAAGTTATGAAAAGTCATGGATGTACTCTTGATTGTTTTGGTTGTTGTAAATTAAATGTAGAAGTTGAAAATAATAAGATTATTAAGATAGAGGCAGACAAAAACCATCCCTATACAAAGGGAATAATGTGTGAAAAAGGGAAAAATCATTTTAAAAGATTAAATGATAAAGACAGGCTTTATTATCCATTAAAAAGACAAGGTGAAAAGTGGATAAGTATAAGCTTTGAAGAAGCTATAGATATAATTGCAAATAAATTAAAATATTATAAGGAAAATTACTCATCAAATGTTATAATGCATTATAGCGAATCAGGTTCTGGATCTATACTAAAAGGTATAGAAGACATATTTTTTAACTTTTATGGTGGTATAACTAGAGCAAATGGGGGAACTTGCTGGAATGCTGGCATTAAAGCTCAGAAATATGATTTTGGATGTAATAAATCTAATTTTATTGATGATGTTCTGTATGCAAAAAATATAATACTTTGGAGTAAAAATCCAGCGAACTCTCATATACATTTATTTAATATGGTTAAAAAAGCTAAGGAGAAGGGTTCAAAAGTAATAGTTATAGATCCTATTTACACTAATACTTCCAGTATTGCAGACATTCATATAAAAATAAATCCATCTACAGATGCTGCACTTGCTATGGCAATAGCAAAAGTAATAATAGATGATAATTTACATGATACGAAATTTATAAAAGATAATGTAGTAGGCTTTGAAGAATATAAAAATTATTTAGATACTTTAGATATGAGCTATTTATGTACTGAATGTGGAGTTGACATGAACACGGTAAAAGATATAGCTTATCTTTATGCCAAAGAAAAATATAGCACTATATATATAGGATAAGGGGTTCAGAGGTACAAAAATGGAGGAAATGCAGTAAGAGCTATAGATGCCCTTTCGGCTATAACAGGAAGTATAGGAAAAAAAGGAGGAGGAGTAAATTATTCTAACAGGGTATATCCTGATGTGTTAAATTTAGACCCATATAATAGTTACAAACATGCTTTAAATGAAAGAGAGTTTGCTTTAAATAAGTTTCCTAGTTATGCAAAAGATAATCTAAAAGCTATATTTATAAGCAAAGCCAATCCTCTTAATCAATGGCCTAACTTAAATGAATTTGTAAAGGCCTTTAAAAATATAGAATTTAAAGTGTGCATAGATATGTTCTTAACGGATACTGCTAAACATTGTGATCTGATTATTCCATGTACAAATACTTTTGAAAGTGAGGATTTGCTATATTCTTCTATGAGTAATCCTTATATAATATATAATGAAAAATGTGTAGAACCAAAGCATACCTTAATGGATGAATATTATTTTTTTATGGAGCTTGCGAAAAAAATGGAAATGAAATATTATCCATGTATATCTAAGAAAGATTATTTATTAAAAATTATAAAACCTTTGGAAAAGAAGGGAATAACTTTTGAAAAAATAAAAGATAGTTACATTACTATACAGGAAGAAGATGTTGCATGGAAGGATTTGGCGTTCAATACACCGTCAGGAAAAATAGAGATATACTCTGAAAGTGCAAAAAATGATGGTATAAGCCCAATACCGATTTATGTTAATGAAAAAAATTCTAAGCTTAGACTTTTAACTACACATCCTAAAAAATCGCTGATGTCTCAAAGCTTTAAAGATGTAGATACAATGTCTATAGCATATATAAGTGAAAATATTTCTAAAAAATATAACTTACAAGATGGCCAGGTTATTACATTGAGGTCTGGTTGTGGAGAAATAAATGTAAAGATAATTATAACTAACAGGGTTTTGGATAGTTACATTCATATGGAGGTAGGCTGGTGGGAAAAAAGTTCAAACCCGAATTTTTTAATTGAAAATAATGTATCTGATATGGGTGGGCAAGTAGCTTACAATGATACTTTTGTGGAAATAAAGAAGTAAGGGATTAATCTCCTTTTCTTCTTTATTTTATTAAAGTTGCTTTAAATACTTTTGACAAATCTAAAGCTCATATTTTTGAAAAAGCTAGAACTTGTATCAAAAGTTTTAAATGTGCATTCAAAAATGTCAAGATAGTTCTTCAAGTAAGTTAAGTGTATGTTAAATCTATCTATAGAATACTATAAATATTTCAAGGTTATTAGTTAACATTTAATATATTATGTTAATTAAACATATAAAGTAAACCCAAAAATCATAATTTACATATAAAAAACATACTAATAAATATTGACAACATATATCAGAATGATATAATTAAATTATAATATATCACTCTGATATACTAAGGAGGTTAAGTAATTGGCAAAAGTAAATAAAACTAAATATGCTATTTTAGGAGTTTTGAGCCAAATGTCAGGTTCAGGATATGACATTAAAAAAATGTGCGATTCATCTATAGCCTATTTTTGGAATGAAAATTATGGACATATATATCCAGTTTTAAAGAAGATGGAGAGCGAAGAGCTAATAACAAAAAAAACAGAGCAAGAGGAAGGCAGACCAGTGAAAAATGTATATTCCATTACGGATAAGGGAAGAGAAGAGTTGAAAGAATGGCTTATGCTTCCCGTAGAGCATGGTCCTGTTAGATCTGAATTTCTTCTTAAAATATTTTTTTCCCGGGATATAGACATTAATAATATAATTGAGAAAGTTCAGAGAGAAAAAGAACAATGTGAAAAAAATCTTGAAGAGTATCTAAAGGTTGAGAAATTTCTTAAGGCTAAGGAAGAAAGTATAGGTAAAAAAAATTTAGTATTATGGCTTAGTACTCTTACCTATGGTAGATATGATGAGGAATCAAAAATAAAATGGTGTCAAGAAACAATAAAATCGTTAGAAATAATAAAAGATTTATAAAAAATATGAGGGGGAATATAAATGAAAATTTTAGCTTTAAATGGAAGTCCAAGAGGAAAAAATGGAAATACAGAGGTTATTTTAAAACCATTTCTTAAGGGCTGCATGGGTGCTGGTGCGGAAGTAGAAACTATTTATCTCAAGGACAAGGATATAAATCATTGTCTTGGGTGTTTTACTTGTTGGACAACAACCCCAGGGAAGTGTGTTCATAAAGATGATATGAAAGAATTATTAAATAAAATTTTAGAAGCAGATGTAATGGTTTATGCTACTCCACTGTATTATTATACAGTTACAGGTATTATGAAAGACTTCATGGATCGTATGCTTCCATTGAACAATAAGGAGATACTTAAAGTTGGTGATAATTACTCACATCCTAGACGTTTTAAAAGTGAGAAACCAACCAAAACTGTTTTAATTTCAAATTGTGGATTTCCTGGAACATATAATTTTTCTGGACTAATTGAAACCTTTAAGGTTATGACAAAAGGAAATTTAGCAGGCGCTATTTTATGTTCGCAAGGTGGACCACTTAAAGCTATTGAGAGTGATGAAAATTTTAAAAAATTATATACAGATTTCTTTTTAGCCTTGGAAAGTGCAGGAAAAGAAATAGTTGAAGAGGGACACATAAAAGCTGAAACTCAAGCTGTAATTGATAAAGAACGCGTTGATCCAGAAATGTATATAAAAATAGCAAATAGTAGTTGGGAAAGATAGAATAACTAATAAAGGGGCTTATCGTACTTATAGACATTCACGGCCGAACGTTAAGTGTCGGCCGTGGATGTCTATATAGGTGACAAACCCCTTTATGTTTATTTACTTAATTCAATAAATCTATCAATATCTTCTTCAACAATTTTAAGTGAGCTTCTCCAAAATTCTATATCATGAATATCTATATTCATAAGCTTAGCAACATCGTAAAGGTTCATTTTACCTGTTAAGCTCAAAAGTCTATCATAATCCTTTGCAAAATCTTTTCCTATCTTTAGATATTTTGCATATAATCCTTTAGCAAATAGTAAACCAAAGGCATAAGGGAAGTTATAAAAATTATATTCACTATCATAGTAATGAGGTTTGCATATCCACATATAAGGATGAAGATATCTTTCGTCCAGCGCATCACCATAAGATTCTTTTTGGGCAGTTATCATTAAGTTGTTTAATTCTTCTACAGATAGAGAGGAGTTCTCCCTATTTTTAAATAACTCATTTTCAAAGAAGAATCGACTGTATATATCAATTATTACTTGAGCACAATCACTAATTTCACTTTCTAATATTGAAAAGGCTTCTTCTTTTGAAGCAGATTTTATAGCTGCTTTCTTTACTATAGTTTCACAAAAAGTTGAAGCTGTTTCCGCTATAGGCATTGGATAATCACTATTTAGTATGCTTTCATTAGTTAAGCATTGACCATGATATCCGTGACCGAGCTCATGAGCAAGTGTAATTACATCACCGAACTTATCTCCATAATTAAGCATAAACCTACTTTCACCTATAGCATGAATATTGTCGCAGAAAGCTCCTCCAACTTTACCTTCTCTAGGTTTTACATCGACCCAACTGTTGTCAAAAGCTTTCCTAGCATAATCTGCTAAACTGTTGCTAAAGGTTTTAAAGTTTTCATATACAAAATTTTTTCCTTTTTCATAAGGAAATTCCATATTAGCACTACCTATTGGAGCAAAGAGATCATAAAAAGCCATCCCATTTTCTTTTTGAAGAAGCTCTCCTTTTCTCTTAAAGTATTTTCTGAAACTAGGAAAGCTTTCTTTCATGGCAGAAAACATAGCATCCAGTGTTTCTTTATTCATCCTTGAGTTTAGTAAAGATTGTTCTAAAGGAGACCTATATCCTCTCATTTTACATATAGTTATAACTTCGCCTTTTATTCCATTTAAACATGCAGCTACAGCATCTTCTATTTTTTTATAGGAATTAATTTCCGCTTCATAAGCTTTTTTTCTGATATGTTCATCTTTATCATAAGCCATATTTCTTATAACAGTAAGAGGAAGTTGTTTATTTTCACCATTTAGCTCTATATCTATCTTTAATGATGAGGTTAATAAATCTCTCAGTTTTGCCCATGAACTGGAGCCTGTATTTTTCATTTTTGCTATAATTACTTCTTCTTTGTCACTTAAAATATATTTATTATTGTTTTTTATTTCTTTTAAGTAGAAGCTATGTTCTTGTAGTAAATTCGATTGTTCTAAAATAGCATCTAGACCTTCAATCTTTCCGATCCAATTCTTTATTTTGCTTTCTCCTTCAGCTAAGGAAGAAGCTTTTTGTTCTAGATTTTCCAAATTTTTTAGAGCTTCTTTATTGGTAGTTTCAACACTTAAAGTTAGTTCACAAAATGCGAATAATTTACTAAATAATTTTTCTTGATAAATTATCTTATTTATATATTCCTCTAGCTTTGGTATAAGGTTATCGTAATTTTCTGTAGTTTCATCTACCCATCCCTTAAAACCTTCAATATAGTTAACACATGCGTTTAAATCTTTCTTAAAATCTTCACTTCCGAAGGATTCATAGAGCTCCTTTAAACTCCAGTTTAAACTCATATATACACCTCCTTTTGGAATAATTGAATTTATTTTACACTTTTACTCTTCGAAGCCTTGGTCTTCAGATTCTTCAACTAATAGTACATTATTTAAATTAGATTTTCTGTTATCTAATGTATTATGATTTATATGTTTTATAACCATGTTCTCAGATGGATTCATTAAAAAGCTTTCTAAATAAATTCTACCTTTAGGTGAATTTGCTATAGCATAATTTTCTCTATGCTTCAAATAATAAACCCAAGAATAACCACTATTTATTACTTTATCTAAATCTTCTTTATCGATCAGTGTTTTTTCTTTTTCTATGCCATATTTATCTTTAAGTATAATAGCAGCTGTCTCTGAATCTATAACTTCATAATCGTTAGCTACTGTATTTTGATTATATATTTCTATATTACATCTTCTGTTATCCAGAGTATCTCCATTAATATGTCTAATAGGAGTTTTAGTATGAGTATTTAAAATAAAGGAATGCAAAGTTTGTTTTTCTTTAAATTTTTTGCTTGAAGAATTATCTATATGTTGTGCCAAATAGCTATTAAAATCTTTATGCCATTCTGCAAACCAAGTTCCTTTGTTTAATACCATTTCTAAATCTTTAGTATCAATCTTAGTATCAATATAAGTACCATCTTTTTTCATTAATTTTATATAGGTAACATCTCCTTTTACTTCATATTCATTAGTTTTTAGTTTATATTTATTTTTTATAATAAACACCTCTTTCTTATGCTATGTCTATATGATTTTTACCAGCATTTTTTATTATAACACATAGAGATAAGAGATTTTAGAAATTCTACAAATAAATAAGCTATATGAGAACTAATGATGCATCAATTCTCATATCTGTACATATAAATTAGGTGTCAGAAAGCACTCTAGCGAAGCCAATCAGGATTTCCAGGTACGAAAGGTTTTTTGCCATATTTTTTTCTGAATTCACCAAGAACACTTGCTATAAGTTTAGGATTGTCTTTAAAAGTATCTATATCTTTCATAGCCTCCATGTTTTGACTGAAAGGACAGCTTGATATACACATGCCACAGTCAGTTCCGGTATAGGTCCATTTAATGTAGCAAGTTTCCTGATTTATTGTCCAATTTAAGTTATCATTGGAGTATTTTTCAGTTTCATTTGATATGGATTGAGAAGGACATATAAAGGAACAGTTTTTGCACTGCTCACAGAAATCTTCAAGACCAAAAGATACAGGTTCATCTATTTCAAGCTCCAAATCTGTAGTTACAACTCCTAATCTAATTCTAGAACCAAATTTTTTATTTGTAAGTAAATTGTTTCTTCCTAATTCTCCAAGTCCAGCATCTCTGGCTACCAAAACAGGCATAAGCAAATAGTTTGCATCCATATGATTTCTGGCTTCATAACCTAGATTTCTTATGTAGTAGCTAAGAACCATACCAATTACAGCTGCATCCACATAGCATTTAGAAGTTTCTATAACTTCAGCAATCATAGGACCTCTATTTATCATATCTTTATCCATTTCAACTGCAAAAACTATACCATATCTATGATCACATTTGACTTCTTTTCCATAATCCTCTGTATGTCTACCTCTATGAGTGTAAAAATGATAATCTTTAAGTTCTGTAATTCCCACTAGCTTTGCTCCATAATGTTTAGCAAAACCCTTTATTCTTCTAGTTATAATTTTTTTATTTCCCTGAACTTTTACTGGACTAACCTTACCTTCACATAAATGTCTTATATCACCTAAAAATTCAAAGGCAGAACTGGCCATAGGCGAGTTTAATTCACTGTAAGTCATAGTGTCTTCATCACAAAGATGGGGTCTAGTCCTTATGCTGTCATCAATAGCTTTTTTATCAGGATTTCTTTTATAGTAATCTTCATAAACATCAGTACCTTTTTGGTAATTTGCTCTAGAAAACATTACATCTCTTTCATCGACTCTTTTCATTGTTGTGTACCTCCTAGAATAATTAGATTGATGTCTTTAGTATACTATTAAAATAGTGTAGGAGCTATATGTTTCGTTTTTTTGTTAGAGAATAGGTGAATTTAGCTGTGTATGGAGGAAATTGAACTAATTTGTAGAAATTATATATATGTAAAATAAATTGGGAGATATAAAAATGAATGAAAATAATAGGCAAAACACAGAATCAATACAGGACATAGTAAAAGAAATAGATAGGATGCATATAGTGCTGCCAGATTTCCAAAGAGATTTTGTATGGGATGAAAGTAAAACTTATGAATTATTTGATTCATTAGTAAGGGATATATTTATAGGATCGATTATTTATGGAATACCTTCCTTTGAGATATCTGTTAGAGAAATAGACACTAGACCAAGAAAAGCCAAAGGGAAAAAACGGGAATCTTTAAAACCATTATTTTTTACCAAAGAACAGATAAATGAAAAAGTTAAAGTGGGTAATTTTAGGGCAGTATTAGATGGTCAGCAAAGAATTACATCTATTTATAGAGCATTGAAAAAAATTGATAATGTATGGTTAATATTAAAAGATGACTATGAATTTGATGAGGATAAAGATTTTAATGAGATGACATTAGAGGAAATAATGCATGGCTTTTCTGGAAAACAATATGATTCAAGATTATCTATAAATATTGGAGATGCATTTGAAATGATTGAGAATAAAATGAGAGAAAAACCATTGCAAGAAAAATATTTTAATAATCTTGATTTTGTAAAACAGTTAGATGTGGAAAATATAGACTATTATTTTGAAAGATTTCTGATTGTAGTTAGTAAATTGCAGGATCTTTTTAAAGCGGAAAAAATGCTGTCATACTTCCTTTTAGATATGAGTTCAGAAAAATTCGCTTTATTTTTTGAAAGAAGTAATAGCTTGGGTGTTAGATTAGATTTTATTGATATTTTAGTAGCTAAATTAAATAGTGGTTTTAGACTAAGAACAAAATTAGAGGAATTTAAAAATGTAACAGGATACAATATTGAAAGGGAAATACTAGTTAGAATTATTGCTTTTATTGTAAGCGAAGGAAAAAATGTGGATAAGGGATATATATTATCAACTTTAACTTGTGAACACTTCAATTTGCACTGGAATAACGTATGTAATTTATATATAAATACATTAGATTTTTTGTATAAAAATAATTTTATTATGACACAAGATTGGATACCTCATAGCAATATGCTGATTCCATTGATGATGTTTCTAGATAATTTACCTAACAAATTATTTAATCAAATGAATGAATATCAATTAGAGTTTGTTAGGTATTGGTATTGGGGTTCAATATTTGCTCAAAGATATACCGGTGGGGCTACTAATGAAATGATTATTTCTGATAGTAAGATGTTAATTCTTATAGCTAAGGAAGAAAAAATATCTAATGAAGGCTATTTTAAAGATTTTAAGATAGTAATAGATCAACCAGAAGATTTGTATAGTTTTACTAAAAGAGGTAGTGCTGTATATAAAGGAATATTAACTTTTATAAATTATGTTTCCGGAGGATTAACAGATTGGAAAAGTAATTCTAAAGTATCCTTTAATGAAAAAGTTGATGACCACCACATATTTCCGAAAGCTTATTTACAGGATTATGTCTCAGAAGATGAAGAACTCGCATATATAGACTGCGTGGTTAACAGAACTTTAATTCCTAAAATCACAAATATTAAAATAGGCAGAAATGCTCCGGATAAATACCTAAATCAACTATATTCTAAGAATGATAAATTAAAGGAATCATTAGAAAAACATCTGATACCGATTGAAATTATGGATGGTGTATATAACGAATTTTTTTCAGTATTTATTGAGGATAGAGCTAAAAAAATTTTTCAATGTATCAAAGAATATATTATAGATCGAAAAGATGAAATTAAAGAAACATATTATAAAGAAAAAAAGAAATCAATTGGCAATAATATAGACATATTTGCTAAATATAATAAAAAAGTTATTAATGCAAAATTTAATAGAGAAACACAAGAAGTATTTTTAGATGGAATTAAATATAAGTCCGTATCTACAGCAGCAGTTGAGGCAAAGAAAAAAATATCAGGGAAAGATACAGCTACAAATGGTTGGACATTTTGGAGGTATAAAGATGAAGATGAAGAGAAAGCTATTAAAGATTTAAGATATTGATAAGATATCTAGCAATCACTATTTAGTTGACTGACAAGTTTTATCTAATGATATATATAGAGATACCCATACTTACGCTATTGAAACTCTCAATGAAATATAGGGGTTGAATCTCGTTATATTTAATAGTATACTTCTTAAAAGAAGAATTTTGGGCTTATTAGAAGAGCTAATGGAAAGGAAGTTGTGAAATGTACCGAGAGATTGCAAAGCTAATTATATACGGAGATTTGAAAGAGGACAGTATTTTATATCAAATGGGTGAAATTTTTAGAAAGCTTGAAAATAAAGACGTTACCAATGATGTAATTATTAAGGATTGCTATAAGCAAATTAAGAGGCTTCTTGAAACTGCTACAGTTTATGGATTTAATAAGAATCTATGGCATAATTATTTGACTTTTCTTCTTATTACAAATGAGAATCCATTTAGTATCACATGTGAGAAGGTTGGCGCTAATGATGGAAGTGTTAATGTTTTTGCGAAAAATGATTTCAAAGCATTTAAAAATTTGTTTGATTTTGATTTCAGTCCAATTGAAACAAAACTTGGAATTGATTGTTTTTCAATGATTTCTGATTATAAAGCCATTGAAAAAAAAGAATTGATGTATAACAAGAATGTAAGTGAAAAGGTACAGGCTTTAAGCAAGCAATTAGAAAATGCAAAGGATGAAAATGACTTTTTTGAATATGTTACAGATTTTTATAATGCATATGGCGTAGGAATGTTTGGTCTCAATAAGGCATTTAGAATATCAAATCATGTGGATGGCAGTGTAGAATTTTGTCCAATTAATAACATGGACAAAGTTATGCTTGACGATTTGATTGGCTATGAGATACAAAAGAAGAAGCTTACAGATAATACAGAAGCCTTTATTCAGGGACGCAAAGCTAATAATGTGTTGTTGTTTGGAGATAGCGGAACTGGCAAATCTACTAGTATTAAGGCTATTGTAAATGAATATTACGATAAAGGGCTCAGAATGATTGAGATCTATAAGCATCAATTCAAGGATTTATCCACTGTGATTTCGCAAATTAAAAACAGAAATTATCGTTTTATTATTTATATGGATGATTTATCCTTTGAAGAATTTGAAATTGAATACAAATTTTTGAAGGCTGTAATTGAAGGCGGAGTTGAGACAAAGCCAGAAAATGTTTTAATTTATGCTACTTCAAATAGAAGGCATCTGATTAAAGAAACCTGGAAAGATCGCTCAGATATGGAACATTCCGAAGAAATACATCGTTCTGATACTATTGAAGAAAAACTTTCATTAGTTAATAGATTTGGTGTGACAATTAATTATTCTAAGCCTTCACGAAAAGAATTTAATAATATTGTTGTAGAACTTGCTAGGAAGATGAATTTAGATATTTCAGAGGAAGAGTTGTATGCTGAAGCTAACAAATGGGAATTATCTCATGGAGGAATTTCAGGCAGAACAGCGCAGCAGTTTATTAATTATATTTCAGCAACTATTTAGTAGAATGGCTGTTTCTATAATTAAGTCATTAAATTATAAAAGTTACTGAATAAGTTAATTTGTATTTTTTCCTATATAAGATATAATAGTAACATAATATATCTCAGGGAGGGCTATCCTTATATGAAGAATATACTGACAGAAGAAAATATCAATAAGTTAAAAGAGGAATTAGAATATAGAATGACTGTGAAAAGAGCTGAAATAGCAAAAGAAAAATTAGTTGCTGCTGCACATGGCGATAGGTCGGAAAATGCAGAATATAAAGAAGCCTGTGCAAACTATAGAGAAAATGATAATAGAATTCAATATTTATTAACTATGATTTCAACTGCAACTGTAATAGATGTTAAAAATCAAGACAAATCATCAATAGGCATTAATAGTAACTTTAAAATGAAATTCATAGAAGATGAATTTGAAACAGTTGTATCATTAGTAACTACTTTGGATGCAGACCCAGAAAATATGCTCATAAGTATAGAATCAGATTTAGGAAAAGCATTAGTTGGCAAAAAAGTTGGAGATATAGTTGAGGTCGAGGCTCCAAGTGAAAAATATACAGTTGAAATATTAGAAATATTATAATCAAATTTTCAAAAAATTTTTGGCGTAATTAGGATATTGCACTATATAGATGCCCACACCAGACACTTAACTTATATTACGAGAAATATTGGTTATATTTGGAAGATATAAATATATTTTTAGAGGCCAATTGACAGAGGACATAGGACAGTGCAGGAGTTTCTTTTAAATTAAAGATTTTTCGTAGTGCAATGGAGAAAAATCCTCCTTCACTGTCCTCTGTCCTCTAGAAAATATTTAACTTGAGTTAACTGTTACCGATAAATATTTTTTATAAGTCTACTTCCAGCCGTGGAAGTCCATAAGTGTAAAAGACCTATTTTTTAATATAATCTTATTTTCTCTGGCCATGCTTCCTGTCTTGCTATTCTCCAAGTTTTATCTATGTATTGATGAGTATAGGCTTGTTCAACTAAATGATATTTATAAGTTCCCTTTTCAGTTAATTCGTAACCGTCCTCCGTTTTACATATAAGCCCCATAAGCATTCCTAATTTCAATTCATATTTAAACATATGCTCTAAATCATTATTAAAAAGCTTTTTAAAGTTTTTATTGCTGATTTTTAAGGTATAGGAATTCCAAAATAGCCAATAAAGCGCACGAGTTCTTTTTGTGAAATTTAGAGTAAGAGCAGTTGGAAGAATTTCGTTGTTTACAGCCTTTATATATTCTACTACTGAAAAAGTATTGATTTTAAATACATCCTTTAGAAGAGTGGTAGCACTTGCACCAAAACCTATAAAATTGTCTCTTGTAACAGAAGAATATTTTGGAACATCCTTCTTTCCAAAAGTCCATACCGCAGTTCTATTGCATTGAAGCTTATCACTTACTATTTCAAGATATTCAAGAAGCTTCTTTTTATCTTTTTTCCCTAAAGGTTTACTCTTATTATTGGCATAAGAAAAATCAATGAAAGGATAAGTTGAAACTTGAGTTGCCCCTGAGTCAAAGGCTATAATAAAATCACTTTCTAAATCCTTTTGGGTTTGTCCCTCCATACCAAAAATAAGATCAACATCAATGGTAGTAAATCCAGCGGCTGCTGCCATTTTCACTTTCTCAGCTCCTTTAATATATTCTCTACCTAAAACCTTTAAGCATTTCTCTTCAAAAGATTGAATACCTATACTGACCATGTCAAATCCAATACTTTTTAAGTTTAGAAGAGTCTTCTCATTAACATCTCTTGGATGAAGTTCTATGCCTATATTAGATTTTATATTAAAATTATTTCTAAGTGCAATCAAGATATCAGAAAGTTCATTAAGCATAAGTGCCGGTGAACCGCCGCCAAAATATACACTAGTTATTTTATTTGTTTTCTTATTTAAACTTCCTACCATATTGATTTCATTTATTAAAGCATTCTTATATAAAGAAGCTAAAGCTTTATCATACTTTATCTTATTATAAGGACAGAAAGGGCAAAGAGTAGTACAAAAGGGAATATGGACATAAATACCAAGTTCAGAAACATCCATATTAAGATTGTAATTATTTTCATTTGTAAAAATAAATGGTTTAAAAGATCGTGTGAAAAGCAATCTTAAAAAATCAGTAATCATAAATAACACTCCTACACATATTTTAAGTAAGTACGTATCATATCAAAAATTACTTTTATATTTCCTTTGCAAAGAAGAGAAAATTCAACTGCGAAAAGATATCCACATTTCTCACAAAGTCCATCAATTTCAATACACCTGCCGCAGACAAATCTTTTCTTGTTTTCAGAAACTATGCATTGATAGCATGGTTTTTTCCAATTATTTTGAAGATAATAATCTAGAGTAGAGTAAAGGTTGAATATAGGATAGCCTGACTTTATCATGGCTTTAATTGAATTTACAGCTTCTATCTGTTGAGCATTTGTAAGAGAAAGCCATTCTGTACCCTTATAAGGAGTGTGAAAGTTAAAGGATATTGAGTTCAGATTTGGAGTTCCACTTACCAATTTACATAAGGGCTCTATATCCTTATAGTTTATATTATTGACAGCCATGTAAACGCAAATATTAGAAGTATTGGCTTTCGAAACATTATTTAAGATGGTGTCAAAAGTATTACCTCTTATTAAATCATGATTTTCTTTAGTTCCATCGAGGCTTAGAAATATTACATCAGCTTCAGGTACATCTAAATCTATAGTACCATTAGTGACAATATTAACAATTAAAAATCCAATTTCTTTGGCTTTATTTATAAGATTGTGTATTGTCTTGTTGCCATCATTCCAGGTTAAGGTTTCACCACCACAGAAAAAGAGTATTCTGATATCTTCATTATAAAGTTTGTTAATTTCTTCTACTATAGCATCATAAGGATACATAACTTTGTTTATATTATTAACAGCACAATGCTTGCAGCTTAAATTGCAGTAATCTGTAAGAATTATGGTACCTAAGATTGGCTTTTTCATTTTAAAAAGAATAGTTTTTATTCCAAAGAGGCCTAAACTTATAATAGATTTTATTTTCAAATATTTCACCTTCTCTATTAAAACTTGTTTGGTAGATGGAATGATTGTATTTATATAGAACATGGTAATTAGTTATAATACAGTGTAATTTTACACTATATTATAAAGTTAGTCAAATAGATTAACAGGTTGTTATAGAAAAAAATCAATAGGAGAGAAGCATTAATAGCGGCAACAAATTAATTGATCTCATTTTTTAATACATAAAATTTTATTGAGTAACTAAAAAAATATGCAACAACTAAAGGAACATGTGAATTTGGGAATGTATCTCAAAGATTAATAAAATATTTGATGGATAATAATTATGGAATAATTCAACTTCCATGCCCTGAACTTACTATTTATGGCTTGAAAAGATGGGGACATGTTAGAGAACAATTCGATAACCCATATTATAGAAAACACTGTAGAAGTATATTTGAGCCTATACTAGATCAGATAGAAGACTATATTAAGAATGGCTATAAAATAGAAGCGTTAATAGCTGTAAAAGGTAGCCCAAGTTGCGGATATAATTTAACATGCTCTTCATCTATATGGGGAGGAGAGTTTATAGATAAAGAGAATACTGATAAAAAGATAGAGGATTTAAGGCTTATAAATAATTTAGGCGTTTTTATGGAAGAAATAGAGCAGACGCTAATTGAAAAAAATATGAAAATAAATATTATAGATATGGATGAAGAAAGTGAAGCTGTAACTATGGAGGCTATAACAGAGTTACTAAAAGGAAAAGGTAATTAATAGAGCTTTTATGCTATTTCATAGATAAGAAAATGGCTTGAAAGAAATTAATACTATAATTAAAGACTAAAAAAGAAAAAGGAATTCAATTAACCTTTTTCTTTTTTAGTCTTTACTGTAAGGATAAAATTAAGAAAGATAATCTTACTTT
>NZ_JAEEGC010000162.1 GCF_019207025.1 Clostridium thailandense
TTAACTCATGCGTTTGCCCTGCCTATTCCTAAGAGTTAATCAATACTAGTGTAGAATCAAAAACTATGTTACGAATCTATATTAATTTCTCTTTTATAATAATTTTTCTCCATCTCTTATAACATGTAATGGCTGTTTACACATTACTTTAATATCCTCATCTGGATTTCCATCAACTATAATCAAGTCAGCAATTTTCCCAACTTTAATTGTTCCTAACTCTTCGCCATAGCCCGCTATTTCTGCACTATTTTTAGTTGCTTGCAATAACATGTCTATATTAGAAATTCCAAGATACTCTTTCCTAACGATAAATTCTAATCCTGGATGTTCTATAAATCCAGTCATAGGTATATCTGTTCCCCATCCTAACTTTAATCCTGCTTCATAAGCTTTCTTTAAACACTTAAATCCATAGTAAATTAATTCAGCTTTTTCATCATTAACATTTTTTGAAAGACCTTTTTCTCTCTCTTTTAGCATCAATGCTACTATAGATAGTGTCGGAATCAAAAACGTTTTGCTATTATTTTTCAACATCTCAATTGCTTTATCACTGACCATTGTAGCATGCTCTATTGTTCTAATACCGACTTCAATACATTTTTCTATGCCTTCAGAACCATGACAATGAACAGCAACATAAGTATTCTTAAGATTGGCAATCTCTTGAATCGTTTCTAACTCTTTTACAGTTGCAATTCTTTGACCCATTACACCACCATCATTTGTACCTGCACCTGTACCCATATATTTAAGGAAATCAGCACCTTTTTGTAATTCCTGTCTCGCAACTTTTCTTAATTCATCTGGTGAATCTACTTCAGCATATAGTTTTGGAAATGTTTTGTTCCCAGTTTCAGTAGGTGTTATAATGATTCCTGCAGCAATTATCCTGATTCCCTTAAGATCGCCACGATTAATAGCATTTCTCAAAAAAATTGCAGTATCCATTGTAGCACCAACATCTCTAATTGTTGTATAACCTTGCTTTAAATATTCATTAGAATATTTATAGCAGTCAAATAATTCTTCACCTAAATCCTTTAAAATTAATTCCGTATTGCATGTAAAACTTTGAAGATATAAATGTGCATGTAAATCCCATAATCCAGGCATCAATGTTTTTCCATTAGCATCAATGATTTTTGCATCGTTAATATTGAAATCAAATCCACACTCTTCGATATGTTTTATTTTATTTCCTTCAATCAATAAGTCAGCAAACTTATTATTGTATCCTTCTGTCAGTTCATTAATTAGTCTTGCATTTTTTATAATTATCATTATTTTCCCTCCATTTTATAATTAACTTATTACTTTTCCAGATTTATTATCTAATTTTAATAGATATTTGTCATAAATAATTCCAGTTACAAGTGCTATTGTTGCTGATCCAATAAGAATCATAAAAATATAGTTATAACCCTGATTTCCATGCTTGTCCAACAAGGATCCAAATAGTTTCCAAATATAGACATCAGAACTATATCCAATAGCAGAAACAATACCAACTACTGTACCTACTATCTCAACCGGAACTTTAGCTTCAGCCACAGGAACATACATGCAGCCTCTTGGCAGATTATTCACAACACAGAATATGAATACTGCCACTACTCCTAACACCATATACTTAGGGTTTTTAGGTAATATTAACAAGAATATACCAGCAGTAATTATTAATACAGATGTATAAATTAGTACTTTGGATGATTTTTTATATTTATCAATTAATGAACCACCAATCGGAGAAACAAACACACGGAAACCATACTTTATAGCAATTCCCAGTGCAGTAGCCCATGTTACTGGTACCATATAAACACTATTCAAAAATGGGTTAAGATATGAAGATCCAGAAATTATAACAAATAATGTAAACACAATTATGGAATTGAACCAGGTTACTGGCAATTTTAATGCTTGAGGTAATGCTTTAAAGTTAAATTTGCTTTCTGTTGATATCATATTAGACGCATTTTTTTCTGGTTTATACAATATGAGTATGAAGAAACCTATGATTATGCTAATTACACTATAACTGATTATGACATATTCGAAGTGTCCATTATTAGCTATATAGTTAGAGAATGTTAATAAAATTATGTAAGACAAAACTAAAGATACAATTCCGTAAAAACTTTCAAAAGCCCCAAAAAGCTTTCCTTGCTCATCATCATCACCCATCATTCTTATGCTTTTTACAAATGCAGACCAATAAAGCATAACTGAAGTTACTCCAAATGCCATGTATACAATTATTAGTGCATTATAATTCGGAAATGTGGCCATATATAATCCAAGTAAGCCTGTAGCAATATTAGAAAGAACCATTAATTTTTTTGGATTAAATTTATCGGCTACCATACCTCCAAAGAAATAACCAAGTAATGCAATTACACCATACATTGATAATAGTGTACCCATTTGTTCATTTGTCATTTGAAAAGCCTTTTGGAACGGTACATAAAAAAATGATGGCAAATAAACAATGTTCCAGATGCAAAGTCCACATGTCAATAAAAATACTGTTTGATACTTTTTTTTCAGTTCCAAAATAAAAACACCTCCATTAAATATTATACGCGTATAATTTTGTGTTAAATATATTATACATGTATAAATTCGTATGTGTCAATACAAAAGTATCAAATCATGATAACAATATTTGTTATATTTTTAGCTAGATGTATGATTAACATATTCAACTTTCCAAACTTAAAAAGCAAGTGAAAAACTTTTGCTTTCTAGGTTCTTTTAAATCACTTTGTTGATATTGAAATAAAAAATTTCACCTTTTCTGACAAAATATAAGGTAATCTAAACAATACATTTTAATTCAATTGTTCCAAACTCCTACTCAACTTTTTTAGAAAAACCGTTACTGCTTTTTAAGTTTGCATTTCTATGTGCCAAAAATAGAAAAGAACTATAAATGGATTAATAAATAATCCGCTTATAGTTCTTCTATACATAGAGCACGTAATAATCTAAGTTGCACCACTATAGATAACATGTATTACCTCACTATGATGTTTCCACCATAATAAAGCAGTTCATTACCTATAATAATGGTTCCTTCGACTATATAAAATATCTACACAACTATATATAATCTCTCGACTGTATATAACCATCTCAACACTCCATATAATCTTAACTCGACCCTATATCATAAGTTGGAACCTTAATATAATCAATTTTAATAGACTATATTAAAGCTTTCCCCCACAATATAGAATCTTCCCTCTGACTATATATAAGCTATTATATAATAACCTATATATAATCGTCGGCCGAATCATATACACCTCTACTTAGAAGCATATATAACTCTTGGCTCAACTGTTACATACCCTATGCTATTATAGTAACCTTTTTCTCTTCATTATATTCTGGTAATTTTTTCATTTTATTTTTCTATTTTCCATAAAACTTTTTTATTATATCATATTTATTATAAGATTTATTATAAGATTTATTATATAATATAAGAATATTATGTAATAGAGTTTTATCCACCACCTGTTCCATTCCGATTTATATACCAAAAACCGTTCTTTTTAAAGAATGCATAGTGATCTGGTCCTATTCCTGGGTTCTTACAAGAATAAAACTGACCATATTGCAGATCCATACCGTTCTTAAAAACATCGGTTGTAAACGCACCAATTAAATGTCCTGTAAAAAACAAATCAGTACGAATTAACCTTTCTGGTGTAGAATGGCAAAATAAATACATTCCAGTAAACACAACTATTGTTGTTATACATGAAATAATGCCATTTCTTAAAGCTTTCAATGAATTCCCTCCCCATATAAATCCTAATATTTTATTAATACACAATAAATTACACGGTCGTAATAATATTTGTAAACATTATACCAGAAATTACTATTAATTTACACTTTCTGGTTATTTCTACTGTAACAGATTTCAATTTTTATCTATTCCAATATACTGTGTTGGATCAACTAGGATTATATCTCCCTTTTTACCAAGAGCGGAGCACTGCTCTATTGGAATTATTGGTCTATTAAGTAGTGTGCTGTACTAAGAGGTTGCAGCTCCACTAGATGGGATAAACGCAGGTGCTCCACTAGTTCCATTTATTATAGCATCATCTATTTTAAAGCTCATTTCATCTGCTATAAAGTCATTTTCAAGTAGGAATCCACCTTCAGAAGCTACATGTTGCTGAGTTTTGGTAGTTACATATATCACTCTAAACACATTTAATAGCAAGGGTTTTATTCACTTTTTACTATATATTTACAGAATAACTTTTTACTATCTCTAATTAAGAAACACTTCATCACTACCTACTTGATTTATATATCTTTTTACTATTTTTTCTATATTCAAGCTATAAATTAGGTTTTGAGTATTTTTCGTGCCAACCTTTTTTGTCCGTTATAATCCGCTTTACTTTTCTATATCTAATCATAACATGATATTACAATTTATCATTATAAGTACTTATAATGATAAATTTCAATTTTATGCTTAATCAACATTGCCTCTGTTATGCTCTCCAATTCTGTAATAATAACCAAAAGTATATACTTGAATAATTACATCTATTACCATAATTTTATAGTTAGGTTCTAAAAAAAATTTAATTTTAATAGTTAATGCACAAACAATCCATCTAAAATAATGGGAGAATATATGACCAATAGTTCTTTTTTAACCAATACAAATAAAAAAATAATAAAAAGGATGATCAATGCATTTTTCTTGTAAAAAAAGGAATATTAAATTTCTATTAAGAGAGGAAAACTATTTACTATACTTCCCTTATGCCATAATAAGAATATAAGAGGGTTCAATCAAGTGTAATTTTATACTATGATTTACATGATTAAAGGAGAAGCTAATTATGATTAAAAGTGGGAAAAGATCTGAAAAAATAGAAGGCATATTGGCACTCACTATAGCAGTTTTGTTGATTATTACAGCGGAACTTACAACTGGTGTCTTAGTGAAGGCAAAAGGTAATAAAGTCACTACTGATTTTGTAGTAATAGCAAAAGAGAATGGATTGTGGTTAATAAATTTATCAAAAACAGATAAAGAAATGCTTGTAGATAAGGGTGGACTATTTAAGACCCCAAGTATTTCTCCAGATGGACAAAATGTTGCCTACATAAAAGATAAATCTCTTTATGTAGCTTCAATTGACTTGAATCAAGGCAAAAAAGAGATCATAAAGGTTTCAGAACAAGTGTTAAGTTATGGATGGGCAACCTCCAGTGATTTAGCATATTCAACAGAAAAAGGTGGATTAAATGGTTTTAATGCAACCTCTAAAAAATTCTCTTATTATATAAAAAATGAAGAGCATTATGAACAAATATCAGGCGATGGAAAAGGAACAATATATGCAAGTGTATTTAGTTACTATACAAAAGAAGGATATCAATATTACAAAGACAGAGGAATAATAAGCTACAATATAAAACTCGGAAAAGAAAAAGTGGTAATCCCTTCGGAGCCTATTAGTACGGATGCTAGTGACACAAAAAATTTGGGATTTCTCCCTGAGGTTGCAGGTATTTCAAAGGATGGAGCTTATGTATATATATGGTGTAAAGTTCACTCAGCTTCCATAAATTCTGATGGAGTTGGATTTGGTGTATATGAAGTAAAAAATAATAAGTTTACAGCTTTTAACAAGGAAAAAATCTTTGCTTTGGCTTATAGTGATAATTTAGCTATAAACCCTTTAGACGGAAGATTTCCAGATTTAAATAACGGCGGCGCAAGAAATATGAATATTAATAAAACCTTAGGCGTTGTAGATATACTAAGTGGAACCTTTACACCTATTTTACCTAAAGACATGATAGCAAGTACTGAAGCTTTGGGATTTACTGCTAAGGGAATGGTTACAATGACCCCAGACTTCTCACCAGATGGAAAAAAAGTTATTTTTTCCGCAGCAAATGCCAGTGAGAATATGGAAAAGTGGCATAAGGAGCCACACAATATATATACTGTGGACTTACAAAATAAAAAAGTAGAAAAAATAACGGAAGATAACAACTTTAATTTCTCTCCTACTTATATTTCAAAAGGAGAAGGAATTATATTTGCTAGAGTAATGGAAGGTAATACTATTTCCTTATGGAAATTACAAGGAAATAAAAAAGAAAGTGTAGCTACAGGTATCAAATTGGATGAACGCAGCTGGTACTATGGTCATTTTGACTTAACAAACAGCTTGGATATTTATGTTTCTTAAGAGTAGTACTCCATGTGAAAGGTGGAATTGATGGAGAAAAGAATATATTTAGAAAAATAGCGAGGCTGTTGCACTTAGATATCAACACCAGACACTTAACTTATACGCAGGGATATATTTACATTCTGGAAGACACATTTAAATACTTTTGACAAGTCTAAAGTATTTATAGTGCTGGAA
>NZ_JAEEGC010000163.1 GCF_019207025.1 Clostridium thailandense
TTATTTGTGGTTAGATTTAATCCTGCAACAAGCAATTGAACATTAAACATTGAAGTGCCTGTAGACAAGGAATCTATTTTTATAAATACATTTCTGACTGTGTTTGAATCATAGTTAACTTTAGCACCTTTCTCTTGCCATATCAAAAATCTATTTAAATTTATATAATTTGAAGCACTTTGAGTGTTTTCAGTATTTTTGTTTGATGTCCATATATTAGAGGTTTCTTCTATCCAATCGCTAGGTCTATTCAATGACACTGAACCATAAAAGTAAGGTTTATTCCCCGATCCATAGGATGTGTAGGTAACAGGTCCAGTTTCATTTCCGTTTTTAGGAATTAGCTGTTCCCTCCATATATCTCCGCACTTAAAATGAATAACATCACCTGGTTTGAAATTATAATTGTTGACTTTGGATATAGACTTCCATGGATGAGCTTCTGATAAACCAGAATTATTATCATCTCCAGAATTACTAACATAGTAATCAGATTTAGAAGAACTACTAACATTGTAATTACTGGCAAAAGAACTGGTTGGATTAAATATAAATATAGAAAATATAAATATGAAAAGGGAAACTAGAATTTTTTTATTTAACATAATTATCCACTCCTTTTTTATTCGGTAGCTAGGCTGCCATTTTGCGAAAGGCCCTATAGCTTTGCGTCCTTACCTTTCGATAAGTTTGCCATTATCGGAAAAACGAGTTTTTATCTAATTTTGTGTAAAATAAAAGCTCTTAGTTCGGTGGCCAGGCTGCCATTCTTGCGAAAGGCCCTATAGCTTTGCGTCCTTACCTTTCGGTAAGTTTGCCATTATCGATAAAAGTTTATTAGCATAAGATATAAAATATTGCTTTTTATTATACTGCTTGTCCTTTGTATTCTCAGTTTATTTACTAAAATAAGCACTAATACTTACGTAAAAGAAAAAACTCTTAATTCAGTAGCTTTAGTTCCCATTCATAGCAAATGATTCCTTAGCAGTTATCTGAAAAAAAGAGTCTTTTCTAAATTTTGAGTAAAACAAAAACTCTTAATTCGGCGGCTAGGCTGCCATTCGTAATGAAAGGCCCTATAGCTTTGCGTCCTTACCTTTCGATAAGTTTGCTATTGTCGGTAAAAGTTTATTACCATAGATATTGAGTTTTTATACAAAATATTTACAGTTACAGTGTACAAGTTTATATTAGTATAGTCAAGTATTAGTAAGGGAATTTTTAGCTTTTTTTCTTTAGTATAATATATGTGCCTCATAAGAAAATGATACAATTTTTTAATGATATTTATTTTTCTCTTATTGAAACTTTTAGTTATCGTGACTAAATTTAGTTTTTATAACTCACGTTAATAATCTTTTATACCACCTAGGTAGTATATGTACATAATACGTAAAAGATATTAGTATATTACACGGGATATTATACATAGCTGTAAAAAATAAAACCGAGGTATAATGTAAAGTATTGTAAGTAAGTAGTAAAATAGAAATATACTATGAAACAATAAGAATGGAAGCAAGGAGTTTAAGATAATTAGGAGAGTGAGTTATTTGAATAAAGAGAAAAGCATTTTATTAGATAGTGTAATCATTCAAAAATCAGGATTAGACTCTACTAATATGGATGATGAAATAGTTATGATGGATTTAGATAGGGGTAAGTACTATGGGTTTAACAATGTAGGAAGTAGAATTTGGCAGTTAATTAAAGATCCTCTTACAGTAAAGGAAATAAATTTAACTTTATTAGAAGAGTTTGATGTGGATAAAAAAGTTTGTGAGGAAGCTGTGTTTGAGTTCTTAAATAGGTTGAAAGATGAAGAAATTATATCAATTTGTTAAGAAACTATACAAGTTCTTTAAAATATCTTTTAGGGATAAAATGATATTAATCGAAGCATTTTGCATTACTGGAATGATACGATTTGCTATTTTATTTATAGATTTTAGTAAGATAGTGAAGTTTACTGGTAATTATAAAGAAGAGTCATCAGAATATCTATGTGAGACAGAGCGGTTTATTACTAAAAAGGTTGGATGGATTGTTAACACTGTAAGCAAAAATACACCTTGGGAAAGTAAGTGTTTAGTTAAAGCTCTTACTGCCCAAATATTATTAAAACAAAAAAATATAAGTAGTACTTTATATCTAGGAGTAACAAAAAACAAACAAAATAAACTTATTGCCCATGCTTGGCTGAGAAGTGGCTTAGATATTATAACTGGGGAGAGAGAAAAAATTAATTTTACCGAGGTCGCTAAGTTTGCAAATCATTCTAGGAGGAAAAGTTTGTGAGAACGCTATGTGAAACTTTTTGTATTTATGAGATATATGGATTAAAGATCAAGTCAGAGATTCCTATAATGAATATTCCATCTAGTGGTGGCTGTGAATGCAAATATTATGATGCTACTATTTATTATGGTAAGGTACCCAAAGAAGTGAAACATTTTATTTATAAAAATGGAGTAATTGAAGTTTCAAAGAACGAGTTTCTACTTCGTATAATAGGAGTAGCAAATTATTATGTTGCTAACGGTAATAGTATTGTTGTAGAACCAATATCAGGAGGTAACTTGGAAGAAGTGAAACTATTTCTACTTGGAACTTCAGTTGGAGTATTGTTGATGCAACGTAATATTATAGCAATGCACGGTGGAACAATTGCATTAGATGGACGAGGAATAATTATAGCTGGATATAACGGTGCAGGCAAATCAACTCTAATTTCAGCTTTTTTAAAAGATGGATATTCTTTTTTATCCGATGATGTTTCAGTTGTGGAAAATTCTTTAGATAAGGGCATTATTGTCCGACCTGGTTATCCACAACGAAAACTTTGTAGAGATACTATTGAAAATATGGGATATGACATTAATAAATTTTTAAAAGTAGATTCATGTAGAGATAAGTATGCTACATACTCAGATAAAAATTTTTTGTGTCACTCGGTACCTCTTTTATATATTTACGAAATAAACACATCTAGGATAAATAAGGTAGAGATGTGTGAGATTTTAGGAAGTGAAAAAATAAAGATACTTATAAGGAATATTTACAGAGGTGAGCTTTTTAGGTATATAGGTTTTAATTCTGATTATTTTAGATGCTGTGTAAATATAGCAAAAAATATAAAGGTTTATAAAATAACAAGACCAGTGGATGGTTTCTCTATTAATGATCAAATGAAACTTATAAAAAATAGTTTAATATGATAGATGGAGTATAGAAAATGAGTGTTATATGGGGAGTTATTCATAATAATGGGAAAGCTATGTTTGAAAAAACTCAACAACAAATAATGAATAAATTAGATATATATAGGTTAGATTCTATAAAATCTTGGTATAAGAATAATGTTTTTTTAGGTTGTGGGTTACAATATATTACAGCAGAATCATTACAGGAAGTTTTGCCTTATTATGATAAAAAAAGTAGACTTGCAGTAACAGCGGATGCAATAATAGATAATCGTGAGGAATTATTTGAGTTACTTAATGTTTCTATGAATAATAGGAATAAAATTACTGATAGTGAACTGATACTAGAATCTTTTAAGAAATGGGGGACAAATTGTCCTAAATATTTGGTAGGAGATTTTGCCTTTGCAATTTGGGATGAGAAGAGAAATGAACTTTTTTGTGCAAGAGATCATGTGGGGACAAGAACATTCTACTATTACTATAACAATAATACTTTTGTGTTTTGTACCGTAATTAAACCTATATTTGAAATTTTAGATAACAAGCCAGATTTAAATGAAAGATGGGTTACAGATTTTTTAGCTTTACCAGTAGTAGTTCATGAGAGTGAGTGCTGTGAAACAATATACTCTGGCATTTATCAGTTACCACCTGCGTATGCTATTACTATAAACAACTTTGAAATAAAGAAAGAGCAGTACTGGGATCCAATTAAAGAAGTTAAACCACTAAAACTAAAAACTGATAATGAATATGAAGAGGCTTTTAGAAAAGTTTTTTTTGAAGCTGTTCGTTGTCGTACTCGTACCTTCAAAGATGTTGGAGTTATGCTAAGTGGAGGCATGGATTCAGGCTCTGTTGCATGTGTAGCAGCAATGCAATTAGCAAAGAAAAATAAGATATTAAAAGCTTTTAGTTCCATACCTATGCTAAAATTCAAAGACAATTCGCCCAAATTTAATGTTGCGAATGAAAGTGAATACATAGAATCGATAAGTAAAACCTACGATAATATTTATGTAAATTACTGTAGAAGCGAGGAGAAAAATTCCTTAACTAATATTGATTTTTTTATAGATGTACTTGAACAACCACATAAAATCATAGAAAATTTGTTTTGGTTTGATGAGTTAACGAAAACAGCTGCTAATCAAAATTGTAAAGTTCTTTTGAATGGTTCATATGGAAATATGACAATATCGTACGGTGATTATATTGTTCATACGCTAACTCTATTTAGAGAAAAGAAACTAGTTAAGTTATGGGTAGAAATAAATGAATTTAGTAAAATATTTAAAGTGCGTAAATATAGAGTTATAAAAGCTATAGCTAAGGCAATAGTACCTTATAATTTAAGAAAATTTATAGGTAAGAGAAAATATAGAAATTATGATTGCTTTGATATGGTGCCAGCAAATATAAATTTACTTGATAAATGGAATGTAAAAGAAAGATTGAAAAAAAAGGGTTATTTTCTTTATCCTGACATATTTTATGATATAAAAGAAATGCGAAGATATATGCTTAATCCAACAATTTTTACTCAAATAGGAGCAATAGAAACAAAAATTTCTTTAGCTCATGGGATTGTAATGAGGGATCCAACCAGAGATAAAAGGGTCATAGAGTTCTGCTTAAGTATACCATATGATCAGTTTGTTAGAAATGGTAGAGAAAGATATCTTATTTATAGGTCAATGAAAGGAATATTACCTGATAAAATTAGACTGAACTCATTACTTAGGGGACTACAAAGTGCAGACTGGATTCAAAGATTGCAACCCGAGTGGAGAGATATATACAATCAATTAGAATATATGTTAAGTGATGAAAGTATTGAAAATTATATAGATGTAGATAAATTAAAAAAAGAATTAGTATCTATAGGAGAAAAGCTAGAAGAGGAAAAATCTACTTCAATTAGAATGTTATTAGTTTCTTTAATTATGTCACATTTTATTAAGGATTATAACAATAGAGAAAAATAATAAATGGAAAGGGGGTGATTCAGATGTCAAAGAAATTGTGGAATAAGCCAGATTTGTTTGATTTAAGTGTTGAAGCTACTCAAGGTGGAGGAAGCAAAATTACAACTCATGATCAAGTATACGGTCAAATTACTCTTCCAAATGGTCAAGTTATTGCCTATGAAGAATATAAATCTTAACTAGAAAAATCTATATTGCTACAGATCAAGCAATAAATAAATGACTTTATAGAATATTGTTTGGAAAATAGCAGGTCTTAAAAAATGAGCCTGCTATTTTTATCAAGTATATTAGAAAAGAGTAATGATGGTATAAAAATATATTCTAAATAGAATAAAATTGTTAGAATACAAAATTCAATGTTATAAATGCAGCATATATGTTAGAGAATTGTAAGGTAGTCAAATATTAAGTTGATAATCGAAAGGAAAAATGTCATGAAAAGTATGATAACTAATCTAAAATGGATTAAGATGCAGATTAGCAAATTTTTCGTGCCAGTAATATTTATTGTTATAGGTGGAATTGCTTCAGCATTTGTTGGCATATATAGATCACTAATAATGAAGGGATTGATTGATGCCGCAACTACCGCTCAGCTAAGTTTATTGTATTGGAGTTTACTACTACTTACATGTTCAATATTAATAGATGTAACATTATCTTCTATAGTTTCGTCCATACGGGGGAGGTGCTCTATTGGAATCTCTAACAGAATTCAGAAAAAGTTATACGAAAGGTTAATGAAAATAAGTTGGATAGAGCTTGAAAAATATCATAGTGGAGATATTCTTACAAGAATGACCAGTGATGTTGATGCAGTTACTAGTCTAATAGTGAATGTAATTCCAAGCATGTTTTCATTTAGCATACAGCTTTTAGGAGCTTTTATAGTACTTCTATTTTTGGCACCACATTTAGCATTAATTATCATATTAGTTTCTCCTGTAACTATGATATTTGCACATTTATTTTCACGTAAACTTAAGTGCATTTACATAAAATTCCAAAATACTGAATCGAAATATCGTTCACTTATTAGTGAATCAGTACAAAATATGATAATTGTGAAAAGCTTTTGTTGTGAACTTTTCAATGTAAATAAAATCGAAGAAATTCAGAAAGAACGGCAAAGGTTAGCTATACAACGTAACAACATGTCAATTATATCGGGTGCTATGCTTCAGACTGGTTCATGGATAGGATTTATTATGGTGTTTATCATTGGATCTTTTGGACTTTCAAAGGGAACTTTTACGTTTGGTACCATTACAGCTTTACTAAATTTAGTAGGAAATATACAAGGGCCTTTTGCAGCACTTTCTTCACTTTTACCACAAGTAGCTTCAGCCATGGGTTCCATAGAAAGGCTCATAGAAATAGAAAACCTTGAGTTTGATTCTTATAAAGATCCTTTGAGAAGCATCAAGTCTGCAGGTATTTTATATAAAGATGTTGATTTTAGTTATAAAAAAGATTTACCTATATTAAGGAATATATCTGTTAGCTTTAACCCTGGTGAAACTGTGGCACTTATAGGTTCTTCAGGAGAAGGGAAAACAACGTTTATATATTTGTTGCTTTCACTGTTGAAACCTACAAAAGGTCATTTATATATAAAAGATGCTTTAAATAAAGTAGAGGTTAGTGCCTCAACTAGAAAGTTTATATCTTATGTTCCACAAGGAAATACTCTTTTCTCTGGAACTGTTGGAGAGAATCTTAGGTTAGGAAATCTGAATGCTACAGATGAGGAACTAAATAATGCTGCAAAAGCGGCATGTGCATATGATTTTATTATGAATTTGCCAGAAGGATTCAATACTGTTTTAAGTGAAAAGGGGGTGGGACTTTCAGAAGGACAGGCGCAACGAATTGCTATTGCTCGTGCTCTACTGCATAAAACACCTATATTATTGTTAGATGAGGCTACTTCTGCACTAGATGCAGAAACAGAAACAAAGGTTTTAAAAAGTATCCAGAATTTAAATCCGGCATTAATCTGTATAATAATTACTCATAGAACTGCGGCATTAAATATATGCCATAGAATATTTAAAATTGAGGATAATCATTTAGTGGAACAAGATAGTAGATTATCATTAAAATCAAAGGCTATTTAGATTCCTTATCTTCAGGTAATGTAGGAGGTTCTTTGCTTGCTGCATTAAACAAGCTAAAGTAAAGTATAAACAAAAAAGTTATAATAAGTATTATTATAATTAATTTAAACACAGAAAATCCACTCCACAATAAATATTTATTGATTTTAATTATATCATAAATTTACGAAATTTACTTATAGAAATTTTAATAGAACTAAAAGTATATATACTATTTAGTGGTTTAAAACTTCATGTGATGTATATTAGGTAAATATGTATAGGCTAAGTATTATAGTTATTGAAAATTTGATAATGGTGTTTTTTATAGTACAAATAGTTAATTGAAATTTTAAAATTATGTAGGGAAACTTAGAAGTACATTCTTTAAGTGGGCACCTGGAGTGTATGGAGTTTATGGTGCAACCTGCCCTATTTGCTGATATTAAGGCAAATAGGGCTTTATTTCGTTCTTTTTTAGGTTCAACATAAATAAACAATTTTGTTGTATGAGGGGGAGTTTTATGGAACCATATGCAAGAGTTAAGCAAGTAGAAACTATAAACGAAACCGGTATAATCTATGAGTTTTTTAAGAGGACTATCGATATTGTAGGGGCAGTTATTGGTATCATACTATTAAGTCCTATAATACTGATTACAAGTATTGCAATATCATTGGAATCTAAAGGTGGATTTATATTTGCTCAAGATAGAGTAGGGTTATATGGAAAAGTATTCAAAATGTATAAGTTCAGGTCAATGGTTAGTAATGCAGAAGAGCTTTTGAAGGATTTGAAAAAGAAGAATGAAATGTCTGGACCAATGTTTAAGATGAAGAATGATCCGAGAATTACAAAAGTTGGAAAATTTATCAGGAAGACTAGCATCGATGAGCTTCCGCAGCTTTTTAATGTACTTAGAGGGGACATGTCACTTGTAGGACCAAGACCAAATCTACCTAGGGAAGTTACTCATTTTACTACTAGACAAAAAAGAAAATTGATGGTAAAACCGGGTTTAACTTGTTATTGGCAGGTTATGGGGAGAAACGATATTGATTTTGAAGATTGGATGGAATTGGATATAAAATACATTGAGGAAAGAAATTTATGGATTGATATAAAACTTATCATTAGAACATTCTTTGTTTTGTTTGGTGATAAGAACGCTAGATAGGATTTAACATGTATGAGGAATATAAATAGGCATAGCAGAAATAAAAGCCTGATATGCTTATTTTTTATATTTTAGGTTCAAGTGAAAGGTTCATATATAATTATGATTTATAGGTCTTCTAGCATCAGTTTTTGTCACCGTGTTTAAGACCAAAAGACGAAGGCTTAATTAAAGTTAATCTACAGTAGGTAGCTTAAAGAATTAGAAAATCTAATACTACGAAAACTGATTCTGGTGTATCAATAATATAAAAATTGAGGATATTGAAGAATAAATTAGATATAAAACTATAATTTCATCAAACTATAGTTTTAAGAGTTATCAAATAGAATTATAACTGATACAATAATATTCGTCGCTAAGATGAGCGGCAAGAAAGTATGCAAATTATTATTGAAAAAAGGTATTAATAATAGGTATACTTGTATAATGAACTTCAAAAGTTGTTAAGAACACTATATAAAATAGTTAATAAAATCTCTTGACAAGTTAAAGAAGGAATGATAAAATTCAATATGTCGCAGGAAGCGATATGATCTTTGAAAATTAAACAGAGTGAGATAAGTAAATCTTATCTATTTAAGTAAACCAGCAATTCT
>NZ_JAEEGC010000164.1 GCF_019207025.1 Clostridium thailandense
TATGTTTCCAAAGCTGAAGGCACATATAAAAACTTTTTAGTCAATCTTAGCAAAACATTTTAGAAAATCTTAGAATTATTTATATGTTTGAGGCACGAGTTTATAAATGATTCTTAGATTTTCAAAATGTTGAGCTTTTAGATTGATCAAAAGTTTTTATCGTGCTGAATCTTGGAAAAATATACCAAAGTGTAAGTCTACTTTCGGCCGTGGGCATCTATAAACTATTTACTATACCAATTTTTTATAATTAATGCGCTTTGCTCACTAGGATAATAGCGTTTATCAGAACTATTCTCACCTATTGCAAATATAGAAATGCCTAGAAGCCACGATTCATTTTCAAACTCTTTTTTGTAGGCTTCAAAACAATTAGCCTGTTCCACTTCATTTAAAATATCGTCTTGATTTGGATTCCATGGCTCAGCTGAGGCCTTATTAATCTTAGGGAACCCAAGTTCTCCAAAGAAGATAGGCTTGCCCCATGCTTCATGAAGTTTTTCTATTTGCTTCTTTACATTTTGCCTTCTAGTATAACTTTCTGTACTTTCAATGGCCTTTACTAACTCTTCCACTGTATATGTATCAATATTAGACTGTTTGTCCGTTAACTCAAAGTAAGCTGCTATAGATATAAAGTCTAGTTTTGAAAACATCTTATTATTTAACTTGCTTTGGTAATCTTCATTTTTATACCACCAACTTGTCCTATAAGTCACTAATCCATTATAATAGCTTCTAACATAATCAATAGTGTCACACCAGTAGCCCTCTGCGTATTCCATATTTGTGAAACTTGATCCTATATTTAGAACGTCTATATTATATGGAACTAAAATTTTATCTATTAATTCTTTTAGTACATTAGTTTTCCAGTTCCAAAAGAAAGTATTTATATTGTCAGGCTTCCATTTCGTTTCAGATTCACTACCGTTAGCAATCCATGGGTAAGGCTCTAGTATTATATTTATATTTTTCCCCTTCAATTCTTTTATCAAGCTTATTGCTCTTTCCTCACTCTCCTTGTCTACTGTCATATTGCTAGAAGTCAAATCTTCTATTTTTATTGTTACAGGTATATTTAAAGTATTAAGTTGGAATTTATCTATATCCTTTAAAACCTGATCAATATTATAATCTGTAGATAAATTACCAGATTTAATTTTAGTATCAAGAAATTTATTTGAGCTTCTGCTCTGGATACTAAAATGTATTTGACTCTCATTTTGTAGTTTTTTACCTTCCTTAGAGTGTATGTTTTTACCAAGATTTAATGTGTACTTTTCTCCTGGCAAATATCCGCCTTCTGGTGCTGTTACTTTAATTTCTTTACTATTGTCTCCAATTTGAACTCCTGAATTCACCTTATTTCCTTTACTGTCTGACACTAGTATAGATCCTTTAGTTAAATCATCAAAAATAACTTCACTATTAAATTTAATTGTCCAGACTTTATTTGAATCTACAGTTTGATTATCTATAAAACTTGCAGCCTGTACATTAGTTTCTGCTAATAATAAGGTAGTAAAAATAACCACTGATAGAATTTTATTTTTCAATTTATTGTCCTCTCTTTCCTATTATGTATAAGTTTTTGCATAGGTTTAAAATTATGTTACCAATCTTCAACTTTTGTCTTAAGAATATTGTACATTATATTCCATTTAAATACAATTTGCTTTATTTTTTTGAATTTTTAATATCTTATTTTCATTAAAAATAAGCTTTTAATATTGTTTAAAAATTTTAAGTAAAAAAGCGAATATAAGAATTTCATTTTTAGTGGTTTACTTTAGAATTATGTTAACATAATATTGTAATTGTCAACAAAGTCATGACATCATTTTGATAGTGTATAAAAATCACTTCGGAAAATGTTGAAAATCTCAACAAATACAAAAACAGCCTGGTATTTTAGTTGAAAAAATTATCAACTAAAATATCAGGCTGTCTCTTAATTATATTATCGTAGAAATACTATTTAGAAGACTGCCCATAATTCTTGTACATTGGAAAGCAATTATTCTCATAAGGTATATACATACTGTGCTTCCGCATATAAATAGAAGGAATTAGTTCTTTTATATCTACCTCAACCTTCTCATGTAGTTCTTCTATATCCTTTCTTAGAGATTTATTAAAAGCATCTGTAGCAGCATAAATGCCGGCTTCAATAGAAGCTACAAAAGCACCCCAAGCAGTTAAAACTACAGCAGATATAAATGCTTTACCAGCCCTTTCAGCTGCCTTTTTCAGACAACTTTCCAGCCATTTAGGCAGTACATATTCTACCTCTGTTAAAATTCGCGTAGGATAGCAAACTCTAATAACTATATCCTGATGTAAGGCTCCAAATACAGGAAGTTTCTCTACCACCTTGTACTCAATGCAACTATATCCCTCTGGTGGAATGCAAGGCTTAAACCTTCCAATTATGTTTCTTAATATATTTTCAGCATTCTTAGTTTCTTCTAAGATGTTTTCCCAAATCTCACTACCCTCTTCTACCCATTGTCCGCCCAACTTTTCCACATGCTCTTTCCAGGCCTTCCAGTTTGGGATAGGTGGAGCAGCTATTACTGTTTTTCGTACATTTGATTGCCTGCTCTCATTAAAATTGACGAATGGTTTAGGAAATGAATTTAACATATAAGAGCCATGATACTTCATCCATTTCCTGCAGCATTTACAACACATGTATGGGGCATAGTAGTTATTATACAAACTTATTACCTCCCTTTTTTATATATAAATTTAATTATTATATACATCTTATGTTATTAAGAGTTCTATTGTTCCTTTTTTAATGTTGATGTTTAAGATATGACCATCCTATCTTCACCGTACCAAATAAAAATAGGTATAAGAGCAAATTTCTCTTATACCTATTTTTTAGAAGTAACTTATATACTGTTATAAATTCAAAAGCTAAAATATATTTTTTACCGAACTTTCTAAACATCATCAACAAGACTATCAAATCCATTCCCCTTACCCCATACAGACATAACAGGCATAACATTTACAAAGGCGTTTACATCATTGCCAGCTATAAATCTCTTGATTAACATGCTTTCACGTGGAGAACAAATTGTAACCAGCTTAATTCGAGTTAGATTCATATATCCACCTTTAATCTGGTAAGCACTGACTCCTCTGTTCATTTTATGTAGTATATAATCTGTTATTTCCTCATGTTTATCGCTTATTATTTCTATTTGAACCTTTTTAGAACCAAATCCAAAAAGAACCATATTCATTGCCTTCATAAGTATTATCTCTGAGATAACTGCATATAGGGCTATATTCATACCATAAATAATAGCTGAAGATATAATTATTATTGCATCTATACCAAGCAAAAGTTCACTAATACTAATAAAAGGGAAAACTTTATGATGTAATATTTTCGCTAAGGTATCAGTTCCACCAAATGAAAATCCTCTTTTTAGTATGAGCCCGCACCCTAATCCACTTATTATTCCATAATAAATTGAAGCCAGCATTAAATCATTACTTATAGAAGGAATTTGCAACTTATCAAATAGAATTAGTATTATAGGAAAAACTAGAGATAACGTAATTATTTTAAACCCTTCTCTTTTTCCAAGGGTTGCCCATGCGATAGCAAGTACTAATACTGATAATGCATAGTAAATATAAGTATATTTTATATATATCAGCTTGTCTATTATGATTGATATACCAGTAATTCCTCCAGTAGTTAATCCATTTGGCTTTAAAATCGAAGTAGTTGCAAATGCACAAAGTACACATCCAGCTAGTAAAAATAACAAGTCTAATGCCGGTCTTCTGTAATCAATTTTTTTCACTTTATCGCCCTCCATAATAATTTCATATCTAAATAATATATTACAATATATTATAAATCAACATATATGAGATATTAAATTTATGTTAAGTATCTCAAGCTAGGTGAAAAAATACACGTTATGTACAAAGCTTATCAATAAAAAGCTAATTTAGTGTACCTCTTAATCTTTTTTATACTTTTTCCTTCTTTAACCGTTGCTGTATCGATATTTTAGATACTATTTAAAAATTTCAAGCCAATGCTAAGTTTTTAACATTGGCTTTTTATGTATTTACTAACTATATCATGTCAATTAGAGACTCTATGCTTTTTGTTGTCCTACTTTATAATTTGGTTTAATTGATTCATTTTCCTCAGTTACATTCATTACAAACACTGAAGCTATCATTAATGCAATTCCAAAAAATTTTATAAAAGAGAATGGTTCTCCTAGAACACTCCATCCTAATATAACTGCGACCACAAGTTCTATACTTGATAAAACACCTACTTTAGAGAGTTCAATCTTCTTAGATATACCATAAAAATAAAGTGAATATGGTATAGAAGCTGTCACCAAACCTAGTAAAGCTATTATAGGTAATGTTTTTATATTTGTCATATATCCTACTAAGTCTTCTAACCTAGCAAAAGGAATCATAAAAACAGCCCCAAATAAAAAAGTATAAATAAGCACACTTATTTGGTTATCATCTTTAAAAACACCTTTTCCTATTGTAGGTATATTAGCATATACTACGGCTGAACCAATACCTAATAGTAATCCTATCAGACTAATATTAGTAAAATTTAAGTTTCCACCTGTAACACATATAATGCACCCTAAAAAGCATAATAATAATGAATATTTTTTTCTTAAGTCTATATTTTCTTTATAAAACAACTTAGAAAATAATGCTAAAAATATTGGTGATGTATATAAAAGTACTGCTGCCACGGCTACTCCCACATGTTGTATGGCTTTAAAGTAAAACATATTAAATAAACATTGTATTAAACCCATTATAACTGAAAAACCAAATTCTTTTTTAGTAAGTTTGAACCTATATCTTTTTGTCAAGGCATATATAATTAACCCCAAACAACCAAAGAATAGTCTGAAAAATCCGATTTGCTCTGATATTAAGTTGTATTTCATTAATACACTGGCAAAAATACCTATAACTCCCCAAAGGCTTGCTCCTAATATTAGAGCTACGTATCTATTCATTTTTTCATCCCCCTCGTAATTTGAATACTTAAAACACATAAATTATCCTAAAATAACAACTCTTATATATCTAAAGTCTTACTATTTATTACAATAAATACAACTTCCTTTTATCCTAGGATATAGATCATCTATAATATAATTGTATTAAGCCTAAAAGTCTATGTCAAGAAATATCTAAAAATTTTTTTTAAGAACTAAAAAAAAATAATCAAACTAATTAGGATTAGAATCAATCTCAATTTTTAAATTATGTTTACTGTTTCCTAAGTCTTCAGACTGAACAGGCTAAAACCAAAAAACAAAGGGGTTGCCGTACTTACCTAAGTGCGACGACCCCTTTACATAAAAATTATCTACTTATTAATGAATCTAATCCAGCTTGTGATGTTAGTTTTTCAAGATTATTAAATATCTTCTCTTCGTCCCAGTTCCACCATTGGAGCTTTATAAGAAATTCTATCTTTCCATCACTAAAACGCTTCTTAATAAATTTGGCTGGGTTACCTCCGTAAATTGCATAGGGTTCAATGTTTTTTACTACAGTTGAATTAGCAGCAATAATTGCGCCATCACCAACTTTAACCCCAGGCATAATAGTTACATTCTGTCCAATCCATACATCATTGCCAATCACCGTGTCACCCTTAAAAGGTAAATGTTCTACTGTTGGAGTTACTTTTTCCCATCCACCTCCAAAGATATTGAAAGGATAGGTCGTAATTCCATCCATTCTATGGTTTGCGCCATTCATTATAAACTTAACACCTTCAGCTATTGCACAGAACTTGCCTATTATGAGCCTATCTCCCAGGAATTCATAGTGGTGTTCTATGTTATCGTAAAATTTCTCAGGAGAGTTTTTATTGTCACTATAGTAAGTGTACTCTCCTATCTCAACATTAGGTCTTTTAGGTAAATTGCTTATATAGCAAACTGTTTTTATATTTTCATTTGGATAAAGTTTTTTCTTATCTGGTCCAATCATAATATTTATCCCTCCTATTCCCCACCAGCAATCAATTTATTTTCTTTATTAAATAACTTTGCAGATAGAAGCATTCCTAAGAAAAACAGAGCACCAGAAATCTCATACATGATTACCAGAGAAAACTGAACCTTTAACCATCCTGCTAAACTCATTGTAATCACCATTGCTCCCATAAAAAGTGGGTTTAGAACACCATTAACCCGTCCTACAAATTTCTCCTCAGTAAATTGTAGAATAAGAGTATTAATTCCAATGTGAATACAAGGCATAAACAATCCGTTGAAAAACTGAAATACAATAGTAGTTATCCAATTTGTAGATATTCCAATCCCTATAATTGATATAGCATTGGTAAGCATACCAATGGCAAGGAGTTTTTGTGGACTAGTCTTTTTTGAAATACTAAGCAGTAAACCACCTCCTATAAGCATTGCTGCACCATTTGTTGCAAGCAGCCATTGCAAATTTTCCTTTGGCAAACTCAATCTTTCTACTATAATAAAAATTTCTAGAGGTTGAATAATGCCCACCGCGAAACCTGCTATAGCAAAAACTCCACCAAGTATAGTAAGTACTTTTCTCTCCCATACATATCTAAAACCGTCACTTAATTCCTTCCAAAAATTTGCCTCTACTTTTTTATTTTCTTCTTTTTTATCAGCAGGCAGAAATGTCAATACTACTGCCGATAGTAAAAATGCCACTCCCATTACCCCGATTGCAATATCAATGCCAAATCTTTGATATACAAATGTACCAAGCATCGGTCCTATAATCATGAAAATTGCCATTAATGTTTGAAACATTGCCATTCCAATTTGAAGCATTTCAACAGGCACATGAATTTTGAACAGCTTCATAGAAGATGGCTGGGAAAATTGTGAAAGAATAGATGAAATAAAGGTTACAAAAAATACAGCTTGCCAGGTACCAAAAATTATTGTAAGCAGTACTAATAATACTGAAATAGCACTTAATAAATCACACCAAACCATTGTGCGTTTTGGACGCCAGCGGTCTGCATAAGTCCCTCCTATAAAAGAAAAAATAAATATTGGCGCAAATTCTGCAACAGAAATCATTGAAACTGCAAAAGGGTCATTCTGGGTTTTCTCCATTACAAACAATAGAATAGCAAAATTACGAACCCATATCCCTATTTGCAGCAAAATACCAGAAATCATGATAACTTGAACAAAACGATTTCTAAAAAAACTTACTGCTGTAGGCGACGAATTTTCCATTTAATCACTCCTGAAATTTATTCAAAATTAGAATCTTTCTTACTATCAAACTTAATTGTACAACCTTAAGCTTTCCCCCTGACTATCAATCCACATATGTAGAAGCTCCTTTAAATCGTCAACTTTTTCTGTGGCTCCTTCTATTTGTTTAAGCTTTTCTATCACTTCAAACGTAAAAGCATTTTCTCCATATGTTTTCCAATCCTCTTGTAGTTTCTTTGACTTAAAGTTACCCATATTTAATTTAAACTTTATTCCCTCAAAAGGCTTATATAGATTAGTACATATATCTACAAAAGAATACCCTGTAATTGTATTATGTATCTTAATTATTCCCATTTCCACCTCTTGCTGCTTATAATTATTAATAAGTTCTTTTCTATTTAACTTTTCCATCCTATTTTCCCCACAATTCCTATAATATTTGCTTCCATCCTTTGTTCTGCTTAAATATCCATAGTCCACTAGATAACGTCGTATAGTAGCATCATCTCCGTAGATAGTTTTGATGAGATTTTTTACTTCCTTTTCTGTATATTCCTTCTTTGGTTCAAATAAGGCAGCAAATCTTGGCAATAGTTCTTTTCTTTTTCCTTCTCTAGTCGGGAAAATTCTAAGTTTATGTGGCGTTAACGTTGGTATATTCTCTTCTGCTAACTCCATTGCTGCTAAAAAGGCTCTTGCATGCCTTGCTCGCTCTCTTAATGCAAATCTCATATTTCTTACTGTTGATTCTGTACAAGCAAGCTTACTAGAAATTTCTTTGTCAGTATATTTGTTTGATGTCATTATTAGAAATTCTTTTTGAATTTCAGTAAGTCCAGTATACTTCTTGTCTAGCAAAAGCAGCCTTTCAATTGGATTACCATGCTTTTCACTATGAGCTTTTACATTATCATTACTTTTGCCAATTTTTTCGCCACATACTAGGCAAATAAATTCTCCTTCTTTGCTGTTCCAAATGTATCCCCTTTTGAAATCCTCTATTGTTGCATTACGAAACATCTCCTCCATTTTTCCCTCCTGTCTATTATTTTCATAGACATATTAACATTATTGATTATTATTGTCAATCTTCTTCTTATTTAAACTGATACAATTATAGGCAGCGAAGCTCTAATATCAAAATAGATAGAAGGCATATTTAAAAATATTGAAAGAATATATGTAAAAACAGACATGAGAAATATATAACATGGAGAGATTATGATCCTTTTGTTTTTTTAATAGATTCAGAATTTGCGCCTGCACAGATACGTCCAGCATGGATGTGGGTTCATCACATATAAGCAGCTTTGGATTTAGCGAAAGAGCTCGTATAATAGATAATCGTTGAGCCTGTCCTCCACTTATTTCGTGTGGATATTTTTTTAACTGATCTTTAGATAATCCAACCTTTTCAATAAGCTCATAGACCATTTCTTTTTCTTCAGCTTTATTCTTTGCCATTTATTAAGGAACACATTCAAACCATATAAAACAAAAAGTACTCAAGGGCAGAAGGGCTGCTCTTGAGTACTTTTAATTTTAGGGCTTAGGGTTTAGAGTTTAATATTAAATTTATTTCAAAACTACATTTATTTATAAAGCAATTTACATGCCAATACTCTAACCCCTGATATTTATATTTAAAATTCTAGATTGTATCATTTTGAATATATTTTAGGTATCATATTGATAAAATACTTCAAATTAGTTTCATTTTGAAAATTCAAACTAGATCCTTACCATAGACTGCGCTGCCGGGAATTACAGTACCCATCAGACATTAGCTATAAACAAAGTGTCCAGGCGACACCTCAACCATTTTACCGTCCGATTTAATGTTTTCTTCATCGTAAGTAAAGATCTTCTTATTCCTTTCATAAACAGGATCAGGTACAGGGACTGCCGACAGCAGCGCTTGTGTATATGGGTGAACAGGTTTATTGAATAATTCTTTTGTTGGTGCTAGCTCCATCAACTTACCGTGAAACATAACGCCAACTCTATCACTAATAAAGCGAATGATTGAAAGATCATGAGCTATAAAAATAAATGTAAAGCCATATTCCTTTTGCAAACGTTGAAATAGTGTAACAATTTGCGCCTGAATTGAAACATCTAAGGATGCAATCGGCTCATCAGCAATAATTAAATCAGGCTTCATACCAATGCTCCTTGCAATGGCGATACGTTGGCGCTGTCCGCCCGATATTTCACCCGGGTATTTTGATTTATAGCTTCTATCCAATCCAACCACTGACATCAAGTCGTCTATTTTTTTTTGCAATTCTTCTTTGCTGTTTATTATATGATTAACCTGTAACGGTTCAGCAATAATTTTTTCTACTGTCATTCTCGGATTGAGGGCAGCAGCAGAATCCTGGAATATAATCTGCATATTCTTTTGAATATCTTTTTTGTTTTGATTATATATATTTTTATCAGAAATCATATTTCCTTTAAAATATACTTCCCCAGAAGTAATCGGATATATTCCCATAATTGTACGTGCAATCGTTGATTTTCCCGAACCCGTTTCACCAACAAGGCCGAATATTTCCCCCTTATTAACCTGAAAGCTCACATCATCTACAGCCTTAATTGTAAAATTTTTATTTATATAAAAATGCTGTTTTAAATTGCGAACATCGATAATTGTTTCTGAGTTCATAATTAGTTCTCCTTTTCAGTGAAATAGGTGTTTTAATTCTTGGCGACCTTTCATCAAGCAGCCAAGTAGCTGCACTATGTGTCGGCGTAATCTGAAACATTGGCGGCATCTCCTCGTAGTCAATCTTCAAAGCATAGTCGTTACGAATAGCAAATGCATCCCCAGGCGGCGGATCCAGCATAACAGGTGGCATCCCCTGAATGCTCTTCAGGCTTTGGCCTTCTTTTACGATGGATGGCAATGCAGAAAGCAAGCCCCATGTATAAGGATGACGGGGATCATAGAACACTTCTTCCGCTGTACCAATTTCAACTATTTTTCCAGCATACATTACAGCAACTCGATCTGCAATACGTGCAACAACGCCTAAATCATGGGAAATAAAAACAATAGATATACCAGTCTTATCCCTAATATCCACAAGAAGATCAAGTACTTTTGCTTGAACTGTCACATCAAGTGCTGTGGTTGGCTCATCTGCGAACAATATTTGGGGATTGCAAGCCAATGCAATTGCCAGGACGCACCTTTGACGCATACCACCCGAAAAAAAATGTGGCTGCAAGTCAAATCTATATAATGGCTCATCAATACCTACTAAATTCAGCATTTCTATTGCTCGTTTTTTTGCTTCCTCCATGCTTACTTTATTGTGTTTCAATATACATTCTGTAATCTGTTTCCCAATTGGAATGGTTGGATTCAGTGTTGTCATCGGGTCCTGAAACACCATCGACAAAACACTTCCTCTTAGCTCACGCATCTTTTTTTCATTGTAATTAGTTATATCTTCACCATCAACTATTATCCGTCCGCTCTTAATCTTTGAAGTTCTAGGCAGCAACTTCATTATTGACTGACACATTACAGTTTTTCCACAGCCGGATTCTCCTACAATAGCCAGGATTTCACCTTTTCTTAGTGATAAATCCACCCCTCTAACAGCTTGAACTTCTCCCTTAGGTGTATAAAAGCTAACCGATAATTTTTCCAGTTGCAAAAGCGAATTCATAATTGATAACACACCTCCTTATAATATGCATAAAAATACCGGGTATTCACTAGAACACCCGGCTAGAAAGTATATCTTCTTACTTATCTTTTTAGTGTCCACTCTTCTACGTTCCACATAACACCTACTGCATGGTGTCCAAGAACTCTTTTTGTATCAAGGCCACTAAGACCTGCAACGCTTACATAGTTGCCATCAAGATATGAAATCAAAACTACACCTGGCTGCTCTGCATATGCAGTCTCAAATTTAGCATATAATGCTTTTCTTTCATCATTATTAGAAGAATGTCTTGCGGCTCTTAGCAGCTCATCCACATTTTTATTTGAGTATGACATTGTATTGCCGCTTGCGCCGGTAGTCATTGCAGAATAGCATTTATCTGGATCAAACTGAGCAGCATCGCCATAAAGGTAACCATTATAGCCAGCTTTCCAGTCAAACTTTGTAACAAGCCTAACTTCCATATCAACGCCTGCCTCTTTAAGCTGCTTAGAAACGATATTGCCAATATCTACACGTTCCTCTTCATAATCACGAATCTGAATTGTAAAGTGAAACTTTTCTCCATTTCGCTCATAAATTCCATCACTGCCCTTTGTCCATCCGAGATCTTTCATCTTTTCTGCAAACTTATTGACGTCATAAGGATAAATATCAGCATCTTTATTTCCACCATAAGAATTTATCTGAATTGGACTGTATGCAACAACTCCTCTTCCTTTAAGTACGCTGTTAACGATAGACTTCTTATCAATTGCATAATTCAGCACACCAATTGAATCAGCATTCTTTTTCCAGAAATCAGTTTTGAAATCCATTGCCAATCCACGAAAGTCCGCTGTTTTGAAATCGATATTCTTGAAAGCATTATTTCCACGAAAACTTTCTGCATATTTAGCATTCAGCCATGCAAGGTCTGCTTCACCTGACTTCAGCATTGTTGCTTTTGCACTTTCCACAGAAACAGTTTTATAGATTATTTTCTCAATCTTCGGTACCTTATCGTAATAAGCTTCGTTTCTTTCAAGTGTAATCATACCGCCTGTAGTATCCCATTTAACAAACTTATAACGGCCTGTACCCACTGGACTCTGGTTGAATTTTGTTGTGTTGATGTCTTGACCTTCCAGTAAATGTTTTGGAAGAATACCTATAGCAAAGTAATCAAGCATAGCTGCATTGTATTTAGAAAGTGTAATTACAACCGTGTGGTTATCCGGTGCAGTAACACTTTTGATATCTTCATAGTTGCTGGTAATACTAGCAGAAAGTGTCTTGTCCTTTGTCAAAACACCATATGTAAATACAACGTCATCAGCGGTAAAATCTTTACCATCATGCCATTTCACACCTTCTCTCAAATTGAAGGTATATACTAAACCATCATCACTGACTTTATAACTTTTAGCCAGGTCCACAACTGGCTTTCCATTTGCATCATACTTCATAAGTCCTGAAAAGATAATATCAGGCAGTTCATCGTGGCTGTTGAGTATTGGATTAATAGTATTTTCAGACTCACCTGCATATACCAAAGTGTTGGAAGGGCTCGATGTACTAGGTGTGCCCGATGTACTCTTATTTCCGCCACAAGCTGCCAAGTTTAAGCAAATTAATAAGCAGATTGCTAATGGCGTAAATTTTCTGATTATTTTGTTAAAATTCATGAATTTTCCCCCTAGAAATATTTATTTTATTAAAAGAGCAATGCTCTTATAATACATATTTACAAATTATTCTGCATTTTATTGGTTTCTTTTCTTAGAAAATAACCAATATTGGTTATGCACATTAATGTTACAATCAAGAATGCTCCTGGTATAATGATTACCCACCAGGTATTAGTTAACAGTGCTCTGTTTGCAAGTGAGAGCATGCTGCCCCAGGAAATTACATCCGTAGGAAGCCCAAGTCCAAGAAAGCTTAAAGTAGATTCCATGGACATACTTGTGCTAATACTGGATATTACAACAAACATTATTACAGAAACAAAGTTTGGAATTAAATGCACCATCATTAAATGTAAAAAATCAGCTCCCATACATCGTGATGCAAGCACATATTCACTATTGCGTATCTGCCTGACTTCACTTCGTACAATTCTTGCCAGACCAAACCAGCCTGTCACACCAATAGCGAAAGAAATCTTTATCATATTTTGTTTTCCCATAATTGACACAAGTAATAATATAATTAGCAGCGTTGGTATACTGTTTCCAATCTCTGCGGCACGCATCATAAATCCATCAACCTTTGTATTTGCACTACCGCTGATACAGCCATAGGTAACACCGATTGTTGTAATAACCATCATGCTAAGAATACCAATGATAATCGAAACACGGCCACCATACCAAATCATAGAATAAATATCACGTCCCAGTGAATCTGTACCCAAAAAAAATACCGAACTTGGTGCTTCATTCAAATTCTGCAAATAAAAACCTTTCGGGTCATGGTTTTGTAAATGTTCTGCAAAAATACAACACAAAAGAATAATAGTAAGAACAACAATGGATACGATTGGTTTTTCCTTCAAACGCTGCCAAAGTGCCAGCTTCTTTTGCTTTGGTATGTGCATCTTATAATTAGGACCAACAATTTCAAACTTTTCTTCATTTATTTCTTCTATTTCTTCATTTATTTTTTCCATCCTTGAACCTCCAGTTGCTTCATTCTTGGATCAATTACTTCATTGATTGACTGTGCAATAAGGCTGCTCAAAATAACTAACAATCCGTTAATCAATACTAGCAGCATCAAAAGATTGTAGTCATGATATTTTGCACTTTCAACTGACATCGCACCAATTCCCGCATAATTAAATACCGCCTCTGTAATAATTGTTCCACTCAATACATGCGGAATAGAAATTGCCATTATACTTACAATCGTTGGTGCCACATTACGAAGACAATGTTTTAATACAATTTGAACCTTAGTTAAACCTTTCGATTTTGCTAAAAGCACATAATCCTTCCGGATCTCGTCCAAAAGCTTATTTCGAATCATATAGGCGTAATACCACAGATGACTCATTATCATAACAATCAGTGGTAAAATCATATGCCTGATGCGGTTAGACACATCGCTAGCTTTTCCAAAATCATAGGCACCGCTGCTAGGCAGCAAATTAAGATTTACGCTAAAAATCAATATTAAAACAACACCAAGCCAGAAAGGAGGTATATAATAAGCCGCCGTTCCAACTTTGCAGATTATTCGATCAAACAGTGAATCTTCGTTCAGAGCACAACATACAGCAAGTAATACTCCAAGGATAAAAACGAGTACATATGCTGTACCACCCAAAATTAATGTATTTCCTATAAGAGGGGAAATGACTTGAATCGCTGGTATTTTATATTTCAATGATAGGCCGAAATCACCCTGGCATGCATTGACAAACCATCTAGTATATTGAATATAGATTGGAGCATCCAAACCCAACCTTTCTCTGGCTGCGTCTAGCTCTTGTGTAGTCATTGACTCAACAGCATCACCGTAAAATGATTGTAACGGATCTCCCGGTGCTAGACGAGCAAAACAAAATAAAATTACAGATAACAACAGCATGGTAAAAATTAAACTAATAGCTCTTTTAGAAATTTTTTTAAAAATTATAGTTTTTGTATTCAAGTAATAATCACTTCTTTCAGTTTATATAATTTTGTTGTTATTTTTATCAATTTCGTATTTATTTTACAGCAATTTTCGTGCCAATATTTCAAACCCTTACTGATGTACTATTTTTTTATATTTTTCTCAAAATAATACTAATATAAGTTTCAAAATGATAATATTTATCATTCTGAAACCAGCTGCCTAAAAATAAAAAGTACTTAAGGCATACTTGCTGCTCTTAAGTACTTTTTATTTTAAATTCACATTTTTAACCCATTTATCCACAATTATCATAAACATTGGATAATATCTATGCTCACATTTGTATTCAAAATATAATATATTTAAATATGCTAACCAAACTTTATATATAAACTATAGTTTTATTTCTTCCACTTGCTTTTGCAACATATAACTTTTTATCAGCTTGAGATATTAATTCTTCCAAGTTTAATTTTTCATTTTTATATCCATGCACTCCAAAACTTGATGTTATATGAATATCTACATTGTCATAACTAAAAGTTGTTTCATCTACTAGTTGTCTTATTTTCTCGGCAACTTCATAAGCACCATCTGAATCGATGCCTTTTAATACTATTAAAAATTCTTCTCCTCCATATCTTCCTACCCAATCTATATCTTCACGAATAGATCTTGTAATAAGCCTAGCAAAGTCTATTAGTACTTCATCTCCAATCAGGTGCCCATAAGTGTCATTAACATTTTTAAAATAATCGATATCTGCCATAATTACAGATATGGCATCCCCCTCTATTATGCTATTTTTAACATCTATTGGAAGTCTCTCATCTATATATCTTCTATTATAAATTCCTGTTAAATAATCTTTTACAATCTTCTCATTCATTTCACTAACCAAGTTTTCAACATTATTGCCTTTAATCTCATTGTTAACAACAAAGGTGCTATTTGTAGTAATATCTTTTATAGCTTCAATAATATATATTTTTTCTTTAAAAGTAATTGGACTTGCATTTATCAGAAGCATTTTTCCTTCTATATATTCAATCTTTACAAATGTGTCATTATTTAAATATGCATTCATTGAAATACTCTTATCACAAAATTCTTCTCTTTTCAATATCCAGTTGCAGTTTTCATTCATTTTCACTTTACAATTATTCTCAATAATAACTGATTTTTTTTCAATAGGATCAATTATTATTATAACGTCATATAGAGCATCAAATACTTCTAACTTTTCCTTTAAAAATTCATACACATCCATATAATAGTTACCGCCTTCTTGTTTTATTTCCATACTATTCCGAATATTTGAAACTAAAAAACCTTTAATTTTATGTAGGAATTTTTCATACTTTAGTATTCGTAGTAGAAACTAAAAACCTTAGTCTATTAACAATTATTTAATAAACTTTACAGGCATATATTATATAAGCGAACTTGCAAAATTACATTTCTATAATATTATACCTTATAACGTTATAAATAACACAGGGGTGAAAATATACTAAATAAAAGTGACTGTTGTACTATAAAAAAACGCTTCACATTTTTTTATAGTACAACAGCCACTTTTATTTAAAGACTTTCTTCGCCCAATTACCCTTAAAATAATAAACAAACATACACAGTGCTGTTGTAGTCCAAGTTATTGGATATGTAATTGCTACCCCCCGAACATCATGATATAAAGCCATTATAATAAAGAGCAATACTATTCTAAGTACACATATATTAGATAATACAATCACCATTGGCGGAGTGGCTTTTCCTGCACCTCTTATTGTATCGCCCAATACTTCCAAAACAACATAAATCCAATAGAAAGGGAATGAAGTTCTGATTATTCTCATTCCATAATCAATTACCACACTATCCTGATTAAATATTGCAAAAACTTGACGCCCAAATATCAGTAAAAGCGTACTTGACACTATAGTTAAACCTATTCCCATTAATATACATACCTTCGTTCCTTTTTTTAGCCGTTCAATATTTCCAGCACCCATATTCTGCCCGGAAAATGTTGTGATTGCCTGTCCAATAGCTACAATTGGAAGATAAATAGGCAATTCTACTTTAAAATATGCTGTAAATGCAACGATTGCTTCTACGCCAAGACTATTAATATGGTATTGTGCAAAAACATTAGATAATGTTATTACAATACTTTGAAGACCTGCTGGTATTCCAATCTTAAGAATAGGTAATTGTATATCTTTATGCATCCGTATTTTTTTAAATTGTAATCTATATTCACTCTCTGTATGTTTCAAATAATATAATATCATCACAGCATTGATAGTCTGCGATAGAAAGGTTGCCCATGCAACTCCATTAACGCCATTGTCAAAAATAACTATAAACAGTGCGTCCATTAATACATGAACAAGTCCTCCGACAACTTGTATATACATTGGTGTTTTTGAGTTGCCCATGGCACGTATAATACCAGAGCCCATGTTATAGGTAATAACGGAAATAAGACTAAAAAAATAGATCCTTATATAGGAAACAGCCTGTTTCAGTATTTCTTGCGGAACATTCATCCACTTTAAAAAATAAGGTGCACCTATATAACCAATAATAAAAAGTGCTATTCCTCCAATAAAACTCAAGCCTATTGCTGTATGTATTGCATCTTTTACCTTTCCTTTTTTCCCTGAACCAAAGATATTAGCAATGACAACGCTTGATCCTACTGACATGCCTGTAAAAAAACCTACTAGACATGTAACAATTAAAGAACTAGCACCAACTGCTGCTGCAGCTTCTTTGCCAAGATAATTTCCAACAAAAATCAAATCCACTGTATTATATAATTGTTGAATAATACTTGCTCCAATCAGCGGCAGTGCAAAAAAAAGCACTTGTTTCCATATAACACCTTCTGTTAAATTAATATTCTTCTTCAAATTACTCATTATGATCTTCGTCCATTCCTTCATAGTTTCTTTATATTTTTCTGCTATGCCATTTTCATACTAGATTCTTTTTATTTTTGCATCATTTGCTTCACTCTTTTGTCGCAGTCACCATGAACATGGGCGATGCTCCATACAATAGCTTTTCCTTATCGTCCCAAAGTTCTTTTGTAATATCCGGGTTAAACGAAATATCCTTGAAGCCCAATTCCGTCAAAGCCTTTACATCCCAATCTGGACGCATGGTCTTACAAAGTGGAAGTTCATCATAGTCCAGTTTCATTTTTTCCTTGTCATCTCCAGAATAGGTGGAGCCATAAATACTTATGCACTCCTTCTCCCTTCGTTCTACTTCTTTTCTTAGTTCTTCATCATAATAGTGAAGATTCCAGTTGGCATCAAAGATCAGAAGACGTCCACCAGGTCGCAGAATTCTCTGCCACTGTCGATATACATTCATGGGATCATGCAGCGTCCATGTAACATTTCTGCTGACTATCATATCAAAAGAGTTGTCTTCAAAATTGAGATTATGGCAATCCATACGGATGAATACAGGGCAAACACCTGCTCTGGCAGAATTTTTCTGGGCTTTTTCCAACATTCCTGCAGCGCTGTCTATTCCAGTGACACGATGGCCTGCCTGACTTAAAATAATTGCAAAAAAACCAGGGCCTGTCCCAGTATCAAGTATGTCTAGAACTAGCTTATCAGGCGCCTGACTTAAAATAAGCGACCTCCATTTATCTGGACGATAGCTCTTCAGTTCATCCTTTATTATATTGCTGTAGTTATTGGAAGATTGGGTCCAGTACCTTTCAATGTTTTCCTGTAATAACATGTTAATTTCCTCCTCATATCTATTGTAGAAATCTCCAAAAGCTCAGTCTTTTCTTTCTGTATGAAAACATCATCTTTCATCATTAATGGAGCAATTGCTTATAGCTTGTTATAATTTACAAGCACATATGCTAAACATAGGCGTTGTTTTATGAGCTATTTTTTCTTCCTCTGTATATATACTATCAGAAATATCCTTTTCAATTATTATTTTTTTAAATCCACATTGTGTTAATGCTTCCTTGTCCCATTCTGGGCGTAGTTTATATGTCATAGGAATATTTTTTGCGATATTTTCACATTCTTCTCTTTGCCTTTCATTAATCTTAAAATCATGTCCCATATCTTTAGCTAATTCCATATTTTTTTCATACTCTTCTTTTAATTCAGGCTTTACTAATCTTAAGTACCAATTAGCATCAAAGATAACAACTCTTCCATCTTCCTTCAAAAGATTAAACCAATTTTTATAAGCTTTTTCTGGCTCTTTTAGAGTCCAAGTTACATTTCTGCTGACAATTAAATCAAAGCTTTCTTTTTGAAAATTTAGTTCTTCCCCATCACTTTTTATAAAGTTTACTTTTACTCCTGCTAATTCTGCATTGCCTTTAGCTTCTTGGAGCATAGTATCTGAACAATCAACAGCAGTTACATCGTATCCCATTTGTGCCATAATAATTGCAAAAAAGCCAGGGCCAGTACCTATATCTAATACCTTTACTTTATCCTTATCCGCCACTTTATCTTTTATAATTTTAGCCCAAGTCTCTTTTTTGAAGCTATTCATATCTTCATTTATCTTTTGGCTAAATGTTTTTGCTCTATTGTTCCAATAATTTTGAATACTCAATTCCATTTAAATTTCCTCCTATCGTAAATCTTATTTGTTATTGATTATTTTATATTTACCTTGTTATCTAATAAATGGTACTCAATAGGATACATTGTTACTCCACTAACTGTATTTTTACTAATTAAATTAAGCATTGGTGTAACAAGAAACACATCTGCATTGTCATCCAATAATTTCTGTTGTACTTGTGTAGCAATATTATTTCTTACCTGAATGTCTTTTTGACCTTTGAATTTATCAATAAGGGAATCCACCTCTGCATTACTATATTTCCCATAATTTTCACTTCCACCAGTTCTAAAATACTGCTCCAAGAATGTCTGCGGATCTCCTGTTACTGCAGTATTTACACTATATAAACAAAGATCAAAATTTCCACTTTTTACCGCTTTAGAAACTGATTCATAAGATTGTAGCTTAGTGCTTATACCAATTTCTTTAAGCTGTGCTTGCATTGCTTCACCAATTACAGGAAGTTCTGGACGAGTTGTGTAAAAAGCAATATTTAACGTTACTTTTTTACCATCCTTTTCTAATATGCCATCTCCATCTGTATCTTTATATCCTGCATCACTCAAAATCTTAGCTGCTTCTGCTTTATCATATTTATATCCTGTAAGTTTTTTATTTCCGTAAGGCAGTGATTCCGGAAAAGGTCCAACTGCAGCTACCGCAGTACCATTTAAAAGTTTTTTAGCATAAGTCTCTCTATCTACACTTAAAGCAATAGCCTTACGTACTACTGGATCTTTTAAGAACTCATTATTCAAATTTTCATATGACATTACTATTCTTAGACTAGTAATTTTATCTGTATTATATTTAGATTTATCTGCAAATAATGATATGTTGTTGCTTGAAATGTTTATTGCAACATCAATTTCTCCTGATTGCAGTGCCATTGCACGGGTATTATCATCTTTAATATATTTAAATGTTGCCTCATCTATCTGTGCTTTGTCTCCCCAATAATCTTTATTTTTTTCTACTACCACCTTTGAGTTTGCAACATATGATTTAACTTTGAAAGGTCCAGTACACACAGGAGCTTTATCAAATGTATCTGAAGCAGCATTAGTATCCACTATTATAGTAAGAGGATCTGCAATATTCCCCAAAAATGCTTCATTTGAAGTTTTAGTAGTTATAGTAAGATCTTGGCCCTCTGCGGTTATAGAATTAACAAGCAACATCTCTTCTGTCCTTTTATTCAGCTTTAATACTCTTTCAAGAGATGATTTTACAGCTTTAGCAGTAACAGGTGTACCATTATGGAATTTAACACCTTCTCTAATATGAAATTTCCATGTCAAATCATCTACTCTTTTCCATGAATCAGCAAGAAGAGGCTCTATCGTCATGTCCTTGTTAAATTTAACCAAAGTTTCACCTATTCCATATCTGAAAACCGACCAGCCATTAAATTCAACCGCTGGATCTAAGCTGGTTTTAAAACTATCTAATCCAACTACAATACTTTTGGGCTTTCCACTGTCACTTTTATCTGCAGAGCCCCCACTTTTACAAGCAACAAAGCTTGTACATAACAAAGCCATTGTAAGCATAATTGCTATTTTCCTTCTTATTTTCATTTGTAATCTCCTCCTAATCCAATATCTAGTCTTTTAAACAGCTTCGCTTGGTTCTGTTTTTTTAAATACTCAATATACATAATATTGACTACCACCTCATACTACAAAATAATAGCCTTTTTTACTTTTTATACATATTTATCTATAAAGCAAAATTCATGCCAATTATTTATTTTAAATTTTTAATAGTTTAAATTAAACAAAATGAGCCATTTTTCTATATATTTATTGCCAAAACAATTTCATAATTAGGTGTTTTAAAATGAACAAAAGTTTCAAAACGATACATTCTAAGTATCACTTTGAAACTCTTATCATTTTAAAACTATCATATTTCTATTTTCTCTATATTAAAGATTATGTATTTAAACATACTATAAAAGGAGAAACCACACAAATGATTTCCTCCTAAGTAAAAAAATATTTAGCTTATCAAGCTATTGCTGATTTACATTTTCCCCATAGGCCACCATGGAGCCACCCTTAATAACACACAAACTGCCAACATGATAAAGTAATATTCCATCCATTTCAGCAATACAACTTTCCAATACATTGCCAAAATAATCCTTAACTTGACCTAATATCTCTCCCTTTTTAAAAGTATCCCCTGCTCTTTTGGTTGGATACCAGCAGCCTGTATGTGCAGCATTTTTATAAATGACAATTCCCACATCAACAGGATGATAAGTTCTTTCAGAAACGTCTCCCTCTAATACTCCCAAATAGCGTAAGACATTTCTAATATCCTCTTTTCCTAGTTTAACTTCTTCTTTTGACCAACGCCCCATACATCCTCTTTCAATTAGAATACTAGGAATTCCACAGGAACCTGCATAATTATAAGCCCCTCCACTGCCACAAGGAGATTGTACCAGATAAGCAACATTTACCATTTCAGCCATCTCCCTTGACTTGTGAGCTACTTCTGGATCAGCTACCCCTACACAATATACATAAGGTATCAACTCTTCATATCCATCTCCACAGTGGAGATCAATATAATAGTCTGCATTCCTTTGGAATTCTGTCACAACTGTATGGCAGATTTTATCTGCCACTGTTCCTTGCTCACTTCCTGGAAACTCTCTATTTAGATTTTTACCATCTTCATAAACTAGACTCATAGTTCTATGTTCAAATCCAGTTCGATTCATAAGATGTAATATAATAAGATTTCCTGTCAATTGGGATGGAGAAATTTCACTAGCTATTTCAATTGCTGTTTGAATTCCTACATATTCAGCATTATGTACGCCTCCTGAAATGAACACTGTTTTCCCTTCCTTGTCTCCACAAATAATGGTAACAGGAAGTTCTATATCCATTCCCTTAACTTGTACATATCCTGATACCTTTTCTCCAGTTCTAGCAGACATATTTCCTACTTTTACTGTTTGCATCAATCAATACTCCTTTCTCCTCTAGCATGTATATGCTTAACTAATACAAATGACAAGCCACTAAATGATTTTTTCCTATTTCTTTTAACTCAGGCTTTTCCTTAAAACATATATCCTTACACTTTGCACATCTAGAATTAAAACTACATCCTGGTGGTACATCAGATGGACTTGGTGGTTCTCCTTCTATTATCTCTATTTCAGTGTCATTTCTTCCTTTAACAGAGAAAACCGATGCCAGTAATGCCTTTGTATAGGGATGAGCTGAAGCTTCAGTAAGCTTACTACTATCAACTACTTCAACAATTCTTCCAAGATACATTACCACAATTCTATGACTGATATTTCTGACTACTGCCAAATCATGACCAATAAATATATAGGACAATCCTTTCTTTTTCTGCAAGTCTACAAGAAGATTTATCACCTGTTCCTGTATTGAAACATCCAGTGCAGAAGTAGCTTCATCACATACTATGATTTCAGGTGATAAAGATAATGCTCTTGCTATTGCAACTCTCTGCTTTTGTCCTCCACTTAATTGATGGGGATATCTACTCATAAATTCCTCATTTAATCCCACCATTTGCAGAAGTTTTATTGTTTCTATCTTGGCTTCTGTTTTATTCATAAGTTTAAAATTTAAAAGTGGCTCATTTATGATTTCTCCAATCCTTATACGTGGATTAAAGGATTCAGAAGGATCCTGAAATATCATCTGTAATTTTCTTCGGTTTTGTCTAAGCTTTTCCCCACTTAAATTAGAAATCTCTTCATTATTATAAATAATATTTCCTGAGTTTAAAGTTTCTAAATTGGTAATTATATTTGCCAAAGTACTTTTACCACAACCACTTTCTCCAACTATTCCTAAACATTCTCCAGAATGTAATTCTAAACTTACATTATCCACTGCAGTTAATTTTTTCCCTTTTTCTAAATCAAACTGCTTCGTAACATTCTTTATCTTCAATATCGGTTCTTTCTCTTGAAGCAAGATTACTTCCCTCCAATTCAGGTATTGCTGCTAACAACTTTTTAGTGTATTCACATTTAGGATTATCTATCACCTGTTCTTTAGTTCCCCATTCAATTAATTCCCCCTGCTGCATTACTCCTATTTTGTCACACATATAGGATGCTACTCCCATATTATGAGTAACTATTATTATGCTTGTATTAAAATTATTTCTAAGCTCCATCATCTGTCTAACCACTTGTGCCTGTACTGTTACATCGAGAGCACTAGTTGGTTCATCAGCTAATAAAATTTCAGGTTCCATAGTCATCGCCATGGCTATAGCTGCCCTTTGCTTCATACCTCCACTCAATTCAAAAGGATAGGAATTCATTATACGCTTTGCATCAGGCAAGCGCATTTTTCCAAGCATATGGATAGCTTTCTCGTATGCATCAGCTTTTGTAATACTAGAATGACTTCTTATACTTTCAATAAATTGGTCACCAATCTTTTTAATAGGAGTTAATGACCCTCCTGCATTCTGAAATATCATTGCCATTCTATTGCCACGTATTTCTTGCCATTCTTTTTTAGAATACTTGAGAAGATTTTTATCTTTAAAAATTATATCTCCTGAGCAAATAGAAGCTCCTTTAGGCAAAAGACCTAATATAGCACGTATAAGTGTTGATTTTCCACTACCACTTTCACCTACTATTCCTATTATTTCTTTGCTATTAACTGACATATTTATGTTTTTCACAGTAGGTTCTTGCCCACTATATTTTATAGATACATTGTTTATACTTAAAATATTTTCATTCATCATTTTATACTCACCTTATTATCTAATATTGTATAATCAAAAATAAAAAACACTACTTATGAATTTACTGTATCATAAGTAGTGATTAATTATTTGTATCTTATGGATACTAAAATTCACATTGACCTATTTCTGTTATTTAATACTTACCTTATTATCTAAAATATAATAGTCAAGAGGATACATTTTTAATCCACTAACAGTATTTTTACTAATTATATTAAGCATTGGTGACACAATGAACGTATATGCATTATCATCTATCAGTTTCTGTTGTACCTTTGTAGCAACATCATATCTTGCATCAATATTTTGTTCTGTTGCTAATTTATCAATTAGAGCATCAACTTCTGGATTACTATATCCTCCATAATTTTCACTTGCTCCAGTTTTAAAATATGTTTGTAGGAAAGATTGAGGATCTCCTGTTACTGCTGTATTTACACTTAATAAACAAAGATCAAAATTCTTACTTTTTAAAACTTGAGCGACAGATTCATAAGATTGTAGCTTAGTGCTTATACCTATTTCTTTAAGCTGCGCTTGCATTGCTTCTCCAAGTATAGGTAACTCTGAACGAGTTGTATAGAATGCTAAATTTAATGCTAATTTTTTACCATTCTTTTCTAATATACCATCGCCATCTGTATCTTTATAACCTGCATCACTTAAAAGCTTAGCTGCTGCTGCCTTATCATATTTATAGCCTGTAAGATTCTTATTTCCAAATGGTAATGAACCTGGGAAAGGTCCAATTGCAGCTACAGAACTACCTTTCAGAAGTGTTTTACCATAAGTATCTCTATCAATCCCTAAAGATATAGCTTTACGTACTGCTGGATCTTTTAAAAACTCATTATTAAAATTTTCATAGGACATAATTATTCTTAAACTTGAAATTTTATCTGTATTATATTTAGACTTATCTGCAAATAATGCGAGGTTGTTACTTGGAATGTTAGTTGCAGCATCAATCTCACCAGACTGCAGTGCCATTGCACGGGTATTATCATCTTTAATGTATTTAAAAGTTGCCTCATCTACCTTGGCTTTATCTCCCCAATAATCTTTATTCTTTTCTACTACAACCGTTGAATTTGCAGTATAGGATTTAACTTTAAAAGGTCCAGTGCATATAGGAGCTTTAGCAAAGCTATCTTCAGATTGGCTAGTATCAACTATTGTAGTAAGAGGATCTGCAATATTCCCTAAAAGAGCTTCATGTGGTTTTTTAGTTTTTAATGTAAGTTCTTGTCCATTTGCAGTTATGGTATCCGCAAGCAACACTTCACTGGTTCTTTTATTTAGTTTTAATGCTCTTTCAAGAGATGCTTTTACAGCTTCAGCAGTAACTGGTTTTCCATTATGGAACTTAACTCCTTCTCTAATGTGGAATTTCCATGTTAAATCATCTACTCTTTTCCATGAATCAGCAAGAAGTGGTTCTACTTTCATCTCAGTATTCAATTTAACTAAAGTCTCACCTACACCAAATCTTGAGGGAAACCAACCATTAAATTCAATAGCTGGATCTAAATTAGTGGGGAAATTATTTAAGCCAAAGGTAATACTTTTTGGCTTTTCACTGCTGCTCTTCTCAGCGGAATTTCCTCCTTTACAAGCTGCAAGGCTTGTACATAATAAAACTGTTGAAAATATTAATGCTAATTTTCTTTTTAATTTAATCTTCATCTGTATAATCTCCTTTAATATTCTTTGCCCGATGACTACCCGCTCTAATACTCCTCTTCCTATCGTCAGATGCGTAAAGAGCGGCTATGTCCCTGGATTCGTTCAACTAAGAATCATCTGAGGTTTACCCCCATCTGATTCAAGTTTCCACTTCATTTGGATCTAATATATCTCTCATGCTGTCCCCTAGTAAATTAAATACCATTACAGTTATAAATATCCCGACACCCGGATATATCATAAGTCCTGGTAAAGTCTGCATATAATCCTTACCTTCATTAAGCATATTCCCCCACTCTGGAGTAGGCGGCTGAGCACCAAGCCCTAAAAATGAAAGGGAAGATATTTGAAGCATCATAGTTCCAAGGTCCATGGTAGCCATTACCACAAGAGATGGTATTATATTTGGCAATATGTATTTAAAAATTATTTGATATTCTTTAGCACCTCCCATCTTAGCTGCTTTAATATAATCTTTTTTCTTTATAGATATTACTAAGCTTTTACTTACTCTTGCATATTTAACCCAGTCCACTACAAGCAAGGCCATGACAGTGTTTACTGAACTAGCACCAAGAATTCCCACAATTGCAATTGCAAAGATAATGCTTGGAAAAGCAAGGAAAATATCTGAGAGTCTCATTATAATAGTATCTGCTATTCCTCCAAAATATCCTGCTATCGTGCCAACTGTTGTTCCAACTATAAATACTGTTATAACTAACCAAAAAGTCAACTTCAAAGAAGTTACTGCTCCATATAACAATCTTGAAAGCAAACATCTTCCAAGATTATCAGTACCCAGTGGGTACCTACTGCTGCTGCCTTGAAGTGAATTTGCCATATTTGTTTTAAGCGGATCATTAGGTGCTATATATGGCACAAATACACATATTAAAATTAAAAGCAATGCTATCATACATAAAAAAGTAAATAATTTATTTTTCTTTATAAATGAAATAAAACTTTCCATATCAAGACCTCTTTTCTAAACGAATCCTTGGGTCTAAAAAGCAGTAAGAAATATCCACCATCATATTAACCAATACATAAATCAAGGTCATCCATACGACATAACCCTGTATTAATGGATAGTCTCTACTGAATATAGCTTCTATAGCCAATTTTCCAACTCCTGGCCATGAGAAAATAGTTTCAACTATAACTACTCCTCCAAGCAGTGACCCTAAAGATATACCTAGTAAAGTTATAATGGACAATAATGAACTCTTTAAAACATGCCCAAGCAGTATTGCTTTTTCTTTAACTCCTCTTGCCCTGGCCCCAATTACATAATCTTGAGATATTTCTTCTAATATGGCTGCCCTAAGCTGTCTTGTGTATTTAGAGGCCATTGCAATAATCAGCGTAACTGCAGGCAATACAATACTCTTCCATCCACTGTCGCCCATGACTGGAAGTACCTTAAACTTAATAGAAAACATATACATCAATGCCAATCCAATCCAAAAGTTTGGCATAGATATTCCCAAAAATGATATAAATCTGATTATGTAATCTAATACCTTATTTTTATGTATTGCAGATGTGATACCTAAGGGTAATGCTATAAGCATCATACCAACTAGTGATACACCTGCAAGTTTAAAGGTAGCTGGCAAACTTGTCATTATTAAATCCAACACAGGTTTGCTGTACTTATAAGAATTACCAAAGTCTCCTTTTAACACTCCACCTAGCCAATGCAAATATTGAATTAAAAAAGGTTTATTTAGGCCCATATCTTCTCTAACTTTTTCTACGAGTTCTGGAGAAGGTGCTATGCCTGTGGCGCTAAGCATCATAGCAGCAGGGTCACCAGGAGAAAAATATGTAAGTGCAAAGGTTAAAAAAGTAATCCCCAGTAAAACAGGGATTAATTGTATTAACCTTTTTATAATGTATTTCTGCAACTTTTTTTATCATCCTCTCTATAAATTTCTTAAAATTATTTTTCTCCACAAACCATAAACATAGGTGTAGAAGCATAACTAACTTTTTCAACTTCATCCCATACTCTATTTCCTATTTCCATCTCCACCATTACCTTTTTAAATCCAATATCAAGTAGTTCCTTTGCATCCCACTGTGGTCTACATATTTTGCTTAAAGGTAAATTTCTTGCTATATCCTCCATTATCTTTGTATTATTACCTTTGTAATGATCATCAAAGCCCCTTTTTAATGTATTTTCCCTATCCTTTTCGTATTCTTTTCTTTTTTCAACATCATATAAATATAAATACCAATTAGCATCAAAATTTAATAATCTTCCACCATCAGCTAATACTCTATGCCACTCTTTGTAAGCCTCACTTGGATTTTGAAGATTCCATGTAATATTACGGGTAACTATCAAATCAAAACTGTTATCCTCAAATTCTAAATTATGTGCATCCATTCTTTTAAAAGTAATATTATTTTTATATATAGCAGCATTATTTTTAGCTTTTTGGAGCATAGCATCTGTGTAATCAACAGCAGTAACTTCGTATCCACAACTTGCCATTATTATTGCAAAGAACCCTGGTCCTGTACCTATATCTAACACCTTTAATTTTCTTCCTGACACTTTTGGCGCATACTTATTTATTAAGTTTGTCCATGCTTCTCTTTTAAAGCTGCATAATTCCTGTAAATTAGTTTCACAATAACCATCGGACCTCTTGCTCCAATATTGTTCCACTTTTTCTAAAACTGCTTCCATAATCTAATCCCTCCATATTTATTAATTAAAATGTTCTCTTCAATCATTCCTTTAATACCTATACTCATCAACCTTTGATACCAATATTGTTTGATTCTTATTTCTCTCCAGCAATCATAAACATGGGTGTAGAACCATAATTAACTCTTTCAACTTCATCCCACACTCTATTTCCTATTTCCATCTCCATCATTACCTTTTTAAAACCAATACTAAGCAGCTCTTTTGCATCCCATTCAGGTCTACATATTTTACTTAAAGGTAAATTTCTTGCTATATCCTCCATTGCATTTATATCAGTACAAGTATAGTGATCTTCAAAACCTTTTTCTAAAGTATTTTCCCTATCCCTTTCATATTCTTTTCTTTTTTCGCTATCATGTAAATGTAAATACCAGTTAGCATCAAAATTTAATAATCTGCCGCCTTTAGCTAATACCCTATGCCATTCTCTATATGCCTCACTAGGTTTTTGTAGATTCCAAGTAAGATTACGAGTAACTATTAAATCAAAGGTGTTATCTTCAAATTCTAGGTCATGTGCATCCATTCTTTTAAAATTAATATTATTTTTATATATACCAGCATTTTTTTTAGCTTTTTGAAGCATAGCATCTGTATAATCAACGGCAGTAACCTCATATCCACAGCTTGCCATTATTATTGCAAAGAACCCTGGTCCTGTACCTATATCCAATACTTTCAGTTTTCTTCCTGATACTTTGGGAGCGTATTCATTTATTAAATCTGTCCATGCTTCTCTTTTAAAACTATATAATTCCTGCAAATTGACTTCACAATAACCGTCTGATCTCTTACTCCAATATTGTTCCACTTTTTCTAAAACTGCTTCCATAGTTTAAAACCTCCATATTATACACTTTAATATTATTAAGAGCATTTCTCGTGCCAATTGAAAAAAGCTTGAAATCAGGTTGTTTTTCAAGCTTTAGTCTCAAATTGATAAATTTTTAGTCTCAAAACGATATTTCATTTATTTTCTTTATCATTTTGAGACTTTTCTTTTACCCTATGAATTTTTTATTTTTCAATAATTGATACCTTTAAACTTCTCCATTATTTCCTTTAAGAAATAATGAAAAACTAATAAATAAAGAAAATACTTAAGTAGAAGGAAGGTCATTCTTAAGTATTTCCTTTTTAATTTTAAAATTTATTACAAACAAAGGATTTTAATTATATACGTTTACAATTAAGTTATAAATATCATACGCCCATTTCTGGAGGCAATTCCTTGAAGAATTTAGTCTTATAAGTTAAATAAATTAGTCCAACTATTATCCAAAATAAACCAAAAAGCATTGCTTTAAGATCAATTTTTGACCAAATTGCAAGGTTTATAATTGCTCCAATAATTGGTGCAATTAAATATCTTATAATATCCATTCCGCCTCTCCTCTTCTGTTTAACAAAATACCAAGCAATAACTGATAAATTAACCATTACAAATGCAAGCAGTGCACCAAAGTTTAATACTCCATTAGCAGTTGCAAGCGGAACAACCATTGCTAGCAAACCAATTGTACTAATGATTATAATACTATAAGTTGGAGTTTTATATTTGGCATGTAATTTTCCAAATATTGCGTGAGGTAAAATTCCGTCTCTTCCCATTCCATAAAGTACTCTTGAAGCAGAAGTAACACCTGCAAGTGATGATGCTAAAAGTCCTGCACCGAAAGTAGCAGTAAAGAAAATCTGTAACCATTTCGCACTATAAATCCTCTTTAGCACTTCAACTGATGCTGATTCTTCATTAACTATTTGAGCAAATGCCTGTGGCCAACAAAGTATTAAGAAATAAGTTACAACTACAAATCCTATTCCTGCTCCAATACAAGCGATTAAAATAGCTTTTCCAACATTTTTTTCAGGATTAATTGCTTCTTCGCTCAATGTTGAGATAGCATCAAATCCAAGATAAGAAAGCGCTAAAATTGATGCACCTGTTAATATAGCTGATATCCCTACTCCTGGTTTATTAAACTCTATCGGATTAAAATACGCAGTAGAATCAACTAATGTGCCAGCTCCACCACCGCCTAAAAGAAACTTAACGATGAGCACTAACAATACAGCTAAAAATATAAATTGTAACCATACTATTGTGTTATTTACAACTGACGCAAGCTCAATGCCAAAATGGTTAACTAGTGCGATAGCTATTACAGCTACTACAATGAATAGATTTGCCGGAATTGCTGGAATCAATGCATTAAAATAAATTCCCATTACAACGTAATTTAACATAGGTAAAACAATATATCCAAGTAAAATTACCCAACCTGTAAAGAAGCCAATATACGGATTCATAGATTTAGTTACATAGGAATAAGCTGCTCCTGCTACTGGAAATGCTTTAACCATTCTTGAGTAGCTAAATGCTGTAAATCCCATTGCTATAGTTGCAATTGTATACGTAAGTGATATCATTCCATGAGTGGCCACTGAAGCGAGACCATAGGTTGTAAAAATTGTAAGTGGTATCATAAAGGCTAATCCATAAAAGATTAAAGAACTAAGGGGTAATACGCGTTTCAAGTGAGATTCAGCACTAGTATTTAAATTTGTCTCAGTCATTTTTATTACTCCTTTCAGAAATTTCTAAATATTTATTCTACAAGTCAGCTATTTGATATGTTCTGCTATTTGAATGCATTCTTAACTATATACAGCAAAAGTTGTGCCAAAAAAACAATGCCTTGTAATAAGGCATTTGCTCTTGTACATAATATATATAGTCCTCAACTCAATTCAATTTTGAATAAAATATAGATACTCTTTCCTCAAAGATGAGTATGACATACTATTCATTTATAAATTCCTATATTCATTTATGAATAATTATTTATATATTTTTTTATTTTTCTAACTGCTGTAGGTTGACTAATGCCTAAAGCTTTAGCCACACCTACAGTAGTTTTATGCTTTTCAAAGGCTTTCAAGATCAACTTTTCCTCATAATTGTCAAGTTTTTCCTGCAGTGTAATATTTTCTTCATTAAAAACTTTTTTATTAATATTTCTAATAGCTTCTGGTAAAAGTTCTTCACTTATAACATCATTATCTGAGATTAAAAGAACTCTTTCAATCATATTTTCTAGTTCTCTTATGTTTCCAATCCAATCATAGTTTACCAGCATCTCAATTGCTAGTTGTGATAAGCTTCTATTCAAATTATATTTATCGTTAAAGTTATTTACAAAATGTGAAATTAAAATATATATATCTTCTTTTCTCTCCCTAAGTGGAGGAATATTTATACTCACTACATCTAACCTATAAAATAGATCCTCTCTGAATTTTTTTTGTTCAATTAAGCTTTTTAGATTCCTATTTGTTGCTGTTACAAGCCGAAAATTTACTTTAATAGATTTTGTTCCTCCAATTCTATTAAATGTTTTGTCTTGAATTACTTTAAGCAATTTAACCTGTAAATTTAGAGGCATCTCACCAATTTCATCCAAAAAAAGAGTACCATTATGTGCTAACTCTATTAATCCTGGTTTTCCTTCTTTTTTAGCTCCAGTAAAAGAGCCTCCTTCATATCCAAATAACTCCGATTCTAAAAGTTGTTCTGGTATTGCACCACAATTAAGTTCCATAAAAGCTTCTTTTCCTCTTTTACTTATACGGTGAATTAGCTTAGCAAAATAGCTTTTTCCAACACCAGATTCTCCTGTAAGTAAAATATTTATATCAAAATCAGCTACTTTAGTAATAAGTTTAAATATTTTTTGCATTTCTTTGCTTTTTCCTATTGTATTAGGGTAATCAATTTCTTTTTTTTCTAACCGTTCTAGATTTTCTGTATAATAATTTTCTACTTTCTTCTTTAAAACATTGAATTGTTTTTTTATCTTAAAGAAATCTGTAATATCATAGGAAAAACACACAACTTTTGAAATATGTTCCTTGTTATCTTTAATTGGAATAGCAGTTACTAAAATCTCATGATTCAATTTATTTTTTTGGAGCATTGTAATTCTTTGCTCAGTTTTCAAGACCTTAATAGTAGCAGAAGGAGAAAATATGCCTAACTTCTCTAATTCAAAAACACTTTTTCCTAGTAACTCTTCACTTTCTACATTGTAAAACTTTTCAAAAAAATTGCTTATACTTAAAATAACACCTTTTCCATCGGTTACAAGAATATCTGCCTCATCAATGCTTTTCATAGGCTTTAATATATTGTCACTTTTAGTCTTTATAGTTTCCATTAAAGACATACTTATATCCTGGATAATAATTATATGATATTCATCTGAATTACTAAATTCAAGATAATAAAAAAATATTAAATTTTCATTTTCACCAATTATACAAATGTCTTGCAAATATTCCGAAAAATCTTTTTTAGATGAGTATTTAAAAATATTTTCTAAGCTTTTTCCAATAGATGAGTTACTTTCTAAAATTTTATGAGCCTTCTCATTAGGAAGTATACGTCTCTCTGATACTTTATAAAGTATAGCTGGAACGGGAATTGATTCCATTAAATTGTCCAATTTTAACTCCTCCTCTTATTTGTTTAATTGTGATTAATTCGCTAATCAATAAATTTAGTATGATAAAACTCTTCCTATAAAGCTCTACCCTATTGTTTAAATACCTATCATTAAATTTAGTCGTATTTTTAATGATAAATTATCAAATATATGTTTCTCTCTTATATACCAAGTACCCCCAAAATCTCAGCATATTTTGGGGGTACCAATCAGGTTAACGTTTAGAGTAAGTATCCTATTTCAATTAGTAATTTCCTTGTTGATGCATAGCTTCAGCAACTTTAACAAATCCAGCTATGTTAGCTCCAGCAACTAGATTATAACCAAAGCCATAATCTTCTGATGCTTTCTTACAGTTGTTGTAGATGTTAACCATTATTGCATGTAATTTTTCATCTACTTCTTCTTTTGTCCATGATAATCTCATGCTGTTTTGTGACATTTCAAGAGCTGAAGTAGCAACTCCACCTGCATTAGCAGCTTTTGAAGGTCCTACTATTACTCCATTCTTTTGGAAGTATTCTACTGCTTCATTTGTACATGGCATATTAGCAGCTTCACAAACAAATTTGATTCCATTTGCAACTATTTGTTTAGCATGTTCTAATTGTATATCATTTTGTACTGCACATGGCATTATGATATTAGCTTTAACATTCCATGGTTT
>NZ_JAEEGC010000165.1 GCF_019207025.1 Clostridium thailandense
TTCTACTATAGTTGAGTAATTATTAAAGGACTGGGTTTCTAGACCTAGTCCTTTTAAAAATAAAAAATGAATTGTTGAAATATATACCAGCGATTTCATCTATGATTTCATTGACATATAGGCTAAGTTGTGATAAATTATCTAAGTGATGCATAATTTAAGTCAAGTATAAACTATAAAGTAATGTATATACATATATGTGAGTATTGGGAGGTGTAAACAATGAGAGTAAAAGTAACTCTAGCATGCACAGATTGTAAACAAAGAAATTATAACACAATGAAGAATAAAAAAAATGACCCAGATAGATTAGAAATGAGAAAGTATTGTCCATTTTGTCATAAACACACAGCTCATAAAGAAACAAAATAATTATAGAGGCATATGTGATTAAAATATTTTGAGGATGTGAAAAAATGGCTGCACATGATAGTGTAAACAAATCAAATAAACCAGTAACGTCCGGAAATAGAATCATTAGTTTTTTTAAGGAACTAAAGGCAGAATTTAAAAGAATAACTTGGGCCTCTAAAGAAGATGTTAAAAAAGCATTAGCAACAGTTATGACATTTTGTCTTATTTATGTAGTGATTGTTGGATTACTAGACTATGGATTTAAAAGCTTAGTAGGTGTAATCTTTAAATAAAACTAAAAAGGAGGTAGGGGTCGAGAAAAGATTCCCGTCCCTTGAGTTATGGCAGAAAAAGCTAGATGGTATGTAGTTCACACATATTCTGGTTATGAAAATAAAGTTAAAGCCAATTTGGAAAAGACTATAGAAAACAGAAATCTGTATGATTGGATAGATGATGTTCAAGTTCCTATGGAAGAACAAGTTGAAATCAAAGATGGCAAAAAGAAGGTAACATTGAAAAAGATATTTCCAGGATATGTTTTAGTTCATATGGTTATGACTGATGATTCTTGGTATGTAGTTAGAAATACTAGGGGAGTAACAGGTTTTGTTGGTCCAGGATCTAAGCCTGTACCTTTAACAGATGAAGAAGTAAAAGCAATGGGAATTGCTGAAAAACTTGTTAATGTAGATGTAGTAGTGGGAGAAAACATAATAGTTAAATCAGGACCACTAGAAAACTTCCCAGCTATTATTCAAGAGATAAATACTGAAAAGAGAAAAATTAAAGCGCTAGTTAACATGTTTGGCAGGGAAACACCTGTTGAACTTGATTTTAACCAAATAGAAAAATTAGATTAACTTGTAAGACGTAAGTCTTAACAAAGTGGGAGGATTTAAAATCCGCATAAACCACATTATAGGAGGTGTAAATTCATGGCTAAAAAAGTAGTAGGAATGATAAAACTTCAGCTTGCTGCAGGAAAAGCAACTCCAGCACCACCAGTTGGACCAGCACTTGGACAGCATGGTGTAAACATTATGGGATTCTGTAAAGAGTTTAATGCTAAAACTGCTAATCAAGCGGGACTAATTATTCCAGTAGTAATAACTGTATATCAGGATAGATCATTTAGTTTCATACTAAAGACTCCTCCAGCAGCAGTATTACTAAAGAAAGCAGCAGGAATAGAAAGTGGTTCTGGTGTTCCTAACAAGACTAAAGTTGCTAAGGTAACTAAAGATCAAGTTAGACAAATAGCTGAAACAAAAATGCCAGACTTAAATGCAGGATCAGTTGAAGCTGCAATGAGTATGATAGCAGGAACTGCTAGAAGTATGGGTATAGTTGTAGAAGAATAGTGAACCAAAATAGTGGGAGGTAAAAACCGTTAAAACCACAAAGGAGGATTAGAAATGGGAAAAAATTATATCGAAAGCGCTAAGCTTATTGATAGAAACGCTTTATACACTCCAGCGGAAGCAATGGAGCTTTCTGTAAAGACATCAAAAGCTAAATTTGATGAAACTATAGAATTAGCTGTAAGACTTGGTGTTGACCCAAGACATGCAGATCAACAAGTTAGAGGAGCTGTTGTACTTCCTCATGGAACAGGAAAGAAAGTTAGAGTATTAGTTTTTGCAAAAGGTGAAAAAGCTAAAGAAGCTGAAGCAGCAGGAGCTGAATACGTAGGAGCAGAAGAATTTATCGATAAAATACAAAAAGAAAACTGGTTTGAGTTTGATGTAGTTGTTGCAACTCCAGACATGATGGGTGTTGTTGGTAGATTAGGTAGAGTATTAGGACCTAAAGGATTAATGCCAAATCCAAAATCTGGAACAGTTACTTTTGATGTTTCAAGAGCAGTTGCAGAAATAAAAGCTGGTAAAGTTGAGTATAGAGTTGATAAAACAGCTATAGTTCACGTTCCAATTGGAAAAAAATCATTTGGAGCAGAAAAATTAGCTGAAAACTTCCATACACTAATGGAAGCTGTAGTAAAAGCTAAACCAGCAGCAGCTAAAGGTCAATATGTTAAATCTGTAGTAATTTCAAGTACTATGGGACCTGGAATAAAAATAAATCCAGTTAAAGTTTTAGAATAATATTGACATAGTTAAAATTTTTGTGTAAAATTTTAAGGGTTGAATAAGTAAATATTCCGTAGACAGTAGGTGCGAAAGCGTAACGGTATACCAACCTACCGAGGGTTCCAATATACGATTGAATTGGTCTCTCTGTGTCTGCGGAGAGACCTTTGATTATATAACAGCAGTTTAAACTGTGAGGAGGTGGACACACAGTGGGAAAAAACAGAGAATTAAAAGAAGCTAAAGTTTTAGAGATAAAAGAAAAATTAGAAAAAGCTCAAGGTGTAATCTTTGCTAAGTATCAAGGACTAACTGTTGAAGAAGATACTCAGCTTAGAAAAAATCTAAGAGAGGCCGGTGTAGAATATAAGGTTTATAAAAACACTTTAACTACATTAGCAGCAAAAGAAATAGGAGTAGAAGGCTTAGATGCTATCCTAGAAGGACCAGTGTCAGTAGCTTTAGGATATGAAGATCCAACTGCTCCAGCAAGAATTCTTAATGATTTTGCAAAAGATCATAAGAAACTTGAATTAAAAGGTGGAATAGTTCAAGGTGAGATATTCGATGAAGTAAAAGTTAAACAACTTGCATCAATACCACCAAGAGAAGTTCTTATTGCAAAATTACTTGGAAGCTTCAAAGCTCCAGTATCAAATTTAGCATACTTATTAAATGCTATTAAAGAAAAAAAAGAATCTGAAGAAGCATAATTAAAAAAAGAAATTTTGGAGGTGCCTAATAATGACTAGAGAAGATATAATTCAAGCTATAAAAGAAATGAGCGTTTTAGAATTAAACGAATTAGTAAAAGCATGTGAAGAGGAATTTGGAGTAAGCGCAGCTGCTCCAGTTGCAGTTGCAGGAGCAGCAGCTCCAGCAGCAGCAGAAGAAAAAACTGAATTTGATGTAGTATTAGCTAATGCTGGATCAGAAAAAATCAAAGTTATAAAAGCAGTTAGAGAATTAACTGGACTAGGATTAAAGGAAGCTAAAGAAGTAGTTGACGGAGCTCCTAAGACATTAAAAGAAGCTGTAAGCAAAGAAGATGCTGAAGCTATAAAAGCTAAACTTGCAGAAGTTGGCGCTACTGTAGAAATAAAGTAATAACGTATAATACTTTTTAGAGAGAGGTACTTTTACAAAAGTACCTCTTTTTTTAAAAAAATATAAGCATTAGAATAATTAACAGTTGACAACTCAATTGTATTATGATAACATAATAAATTGCATTGATTAATTAAAAAATAACTATATTATTCATTTAATATTATTTTTTTTAACTTGAATTAATTGTTAAAATTGGGTTATACTAATTTGATGGTAACGTAATCAATCCAAAAGCGCATATAAATAGAATGTGTTTTTGGTTATTTTTAGTTTATGCAAGGGGTGAAAGTCAATGGTACATCCTGTCCAGGTTGGCAAAAGAACAAGAATGAGCTTTTCTAGATTAAAAGAAGTAGGAGATATGCCTAACTTAATTGAAGTGCAATTAGACTCTTACAATTGGTTTTTAAAAGAAGGCTTACAAGAGGTATTTGATGATGTCAATCCTATTCAGGACTATACAGCAAATCTTAATTTAGAATTTGTTGGTTATAAGCTGGATATGGATAACATTAAGTACTCTGTAGAAGAGTGTAAAGAAAGAGACGCAACTTACGCAGCTCCTTTGAAAGTAAAGGTTAGATTGCTGAATAAGGAAACTGGTGAAGTAAAAGAACAGGAAGTGTTCATGGGAGATTTTCCTCTTATGACAGAGCAAGGAACGTTTATTATTAACGGGGCTGAGAGAGTAATAGTAAGCCAGTTAGTGAGATCACCAGGTGTTTATTACGACATGTCAGTTGATAAAACAGGAAAAAAACTATTTTCATCAACTGTAATTCCAAACAGAGGTGCTTGGTTAGAATATGAAACAGATTCTAATGACGTAATATATGTAAGAATTGATAAGACTAGAAAATTACCTATAACTATTCTCGTGAGAGCTATGGGTTATGGTACAGATGCAGAAATAACAGAATTTTTCGGTGATGATGAAAGATTAAAGGCATCGATAGAAAAAGATAACACTAAAACTCGTGAAGAAGCATTGTTAGAAATATATAAGAGATTGAGACCAGGAGAACCTCCTACTGTTGATAGTGCTCAATCACTTATTGAATCTTTATTTTTTGATCCAAAAAGATATGATCTTTCAAGGGTTGGAAGATATAAGTTTAATAAAAAATTAGCTTTACATCTTAGAATTGCAAACCAAATATCAGCACAAGATATTGTAAATCTACAAACAGGTGAAATACTTGTTCAAAAGGGTGAAAAAATTAGTAGAGAAAAATCTATAGAAATTCAAAATTGTGGTGTAAATGTAGTAGATATTCAAGTTGAAGATAAAATAGTAAGAGTTATAAGCAACAACTTTGTTAGTATACATAATTTTATTGACTTTAATATAGATGATTTGAATATAAGAGAATTAGTACATTACCCTACTTTAAAGGAAATCCTTGATAACTATAGTGATGAAAAGAGCATAAAGGAACAAATAAGAAAGAATATGCATTCGTTAATACCAAAGCATATAATAAGAGATGATATTTATGCTACTGTAAGTTATGAATTAGGATTGGCTTATAATATAGGTCACACAGATGATATTGATCATCTTGGTAACAGAAGACTTAGATCAGTAGGGGAATTATTACAAAATCAATTTAGAATAGGTCTATCAAGAATGGAAAGAGTAGTTAAAGAAAGAATGACTATTCAGGACCAAGAAGTAATAACACCACAAGCATTAATTAATATAAGACCAGTAGCAGCTGCTATAAAAGAGTTTTTTGGAAGTTCACAGCTTTCGCAATTTATGGATCAAACTAACCCATTGTCAGAGCTTACTCATAAAAGAAGGCTTTCAGCATTAGGACCAGGAGGGCTTTCAAGAGAAAGAGCAGGATTTGAGGTTAGAGACGTTCACCATTCACATTATGGTAGGATGTGTCCAATAGAAACGCCGGAAGGTCCTAATATAGGTCTTATAAATTCATTAGCTACTTACGCTAGAGTGAATGAATATGGATTTATAGAAACTCCATATAGAAAAATTGATAAAAGTACAGGTAAAGTTACTGATAAATTAATATATATAACAGCTGACGAGGAAGATGAATACTTAGTTGCTCAAGCGAACGAACCAATTGATGAAAATGGACATTTTATAGATAACAAAGTAACAGTAAGAAACAAAGAAGATGTAATGGTAGTTCCACATGAAGATGTTGATTTTGTGGATGTATCACCAAGACAATTAGTTTCTGTAGCTACAGCAATGATTCCGTTCCTTGAAAATGATGACGCCAGCCGTGCATTAATGGGATCAAACATGCAGCGTCAGGCTGTTCCATTGTTGAAACCACAGGCTCCTGTTGTAGGAACAGGAATAGAGTTTAAGGCAGCAGTAGATTCAGGTGTTCTTCCTAAAGCTAAAAATGCAGGAATAGTTGTTTATGTAAGCGCCAATGAAGTAAGAGTCAAGAGAGATTCTGATGGTGGAATAGACACATATAGACTTCTTAAATTTAAGAGATCTAACCAAGGTACATGTATAAATCAAAGACCAATAGTGACTAAAAATGAAAAGGTTGGAAAAGGAACTGTACTTGCTGATGGACCATCTACAGATCTTGGAGAAATAGCATTAGGTAAAAACATAAGAATGGGATTCATAACTTGGGAAGGTTATAACTATGAAGATGCTATGCTTATTTCTGAAGAATTGGTAAAAAACGATGTGTTCACATCAATTCATATAGAAGAATATGAAGCAGAATCAAGAGATACAAAATTAGGACCTGAAGAAATAACAAGAGATATACCAAATGTTGGTGAAGATGCACTGAAAGACATAGATGAAAGAGGAATAATAAGAATTGGAGCAGAGGTAAGATCTGGGGACATTTTAGTTGGAAAGGTTACTCCGAAAGGAGAAACTGAGCTTACTGCTGAAGAAAGATTACTTAGAGCTATATTTGGAGAAAAGGCTAGAGAAGTAAGAGATACTTCTCTTAGAGTACCACATGGTGAAGCAGGTATAATTGTTGACGTAAAAGTATTTACAAGAGAAAATGGCGATGAACTTCCACCAGGGGTTAATAAACTAGTGAGATGTTATATTGCTCAGAAGAGAAAAATATCTGTTGGAGATAAAATGGCAGGAAGACATGGTAACAAAGGGGTTATTTCTAGAGTATTACCAGAAGAAGATATGCCTTTCTTACCAGATGGTAGACCATTACAAATATGCTTGAATCCTCTAGGAGTTCCTTCGCGTATGAATATTGGTCAGGTTCTTGAGGTTCACTTAGGATGGGCAGCATCAGAACTAGGTTGGCATATTGCAACACCAGTATTTGATGGCGCAACAGAAGATGATATAGTGGAATGTTTAAAAAAGGCCGGTTATAGAGATGATGGAAAAACTTTGCTATACGATGGAAGAACAGGAGAAGCTTTTGATAATCTAGTAACTGTTGGATACATGTATATATTGAAACTCGCTCACTTAGTTGACGATAAGATACATGCTAGATCTACTGGACCATATTCATTAGTTACTCAACAGCCACTAGGCGGTAAAGCGCAATTTGGAGGACAGAGATTTGGTGAAATGGAGGTTTGGGCGCTAGAAGCTTATGGTGCTGCTCATACACTTCAAGAAATACTTACAGTTAAGTCTGATGACGTTGTAGGAAGAGTTAAAACGTATGAGGCTGTTGTAAAAGGAGAGAATATTCCGGAACCAGGAGTTCCTGAATCCTTCAAGGTTTTAATTAAAGAACTTCAAGCTTTATGTCTAGATGTAAAAGTTCTAAATGATGATAACCAAGAAATAAAATTGAAGGAATCAGTAGAAGAAGAAATAGAAGATTTAGGTGTAAATATTGAGGGTAACGAAGAATTCGTTCCACCACCTCCAAGTGATGATTACATTGAAAATGACGACAGTGATGAAGAGCTAGATCTTGATTATGAGGATTTATCATTAGATGATCTTCAAGGTGAGTTGGAAATAGATGATTTTGGTGATGAACATTAGGAAGGGAGGATGTACCCTTGTTTGAATTAAATAATTTTGATGCATTACAAATAGGTTTGGCTTCTCCAGAAAAAATTAGGGAATGGTCAAGAGGTGAAGTTAAGAAACCTGAAACTATAAACTATAGAACATTAAAGCCTGAAAGAGACGGATTGTTCTGTGAAAGAATCTTTGGACCACAAAAGGATTGGGAATGTCACTGCGGTAAATATAAGAGAATCAGATATAAAGGTATTGTTTGTGATAGATGTGGTGTTGAAGTTACTAAAGCTAAAGTAAGACGTGAGAGAATGGGGCATATTGAACTTGCAGCCCCAGTATCTCATATATGGTATTTTAAAGGAATACCATCACGTATGGGACTTATTTTGGATATGTCTCCAAGAGCCCTTGAAAAAGTGCTTTACTTTGCATCATATGTGGTTCTAGACCCTAAAGAAACGCCATTATTAAAGAAGCAGTTGTTAAACGAAAAAGAGTATAGGGAAGCTGTAGACAAATATGGAGAAGAAAGCTTTTTAGCTGGAATGGGTGCAGAGTCTGTTAAAAGACTTTTAGAGGAAATAGAACTTGAGCAATTAGCTACAGAACTAAAAGAAGACCTAAAAAGTAGTACTGGTCAAAAGAAAGTAAGAATAATAAGAAGATTAGAGGTAGTAGAATCTTTCAGAAAATCCAGCAATAGGCCGGAATGGATGATTATAGATGTTATACCTGTAATACCTCCAGACTTAAGACCTATGGTTCAACTTGATGGAGGAAGATTTGCTACATCTGACTTAAATGATCTTTATAGAAGAGTTATAAATAGAAATAATAGATTGAAAAAACTATTAGATCTAGGGGCGCCAGACATAATAGTAAGAAACGAAAAAAGAATGCTTCAAGAAGCAGTAGATGCTCTTATAGATAACGGTAGAAGAGGAAGACCTGTAACAGGTCCAGGAAACAGACCTTTAAAATCGCTATCTGATATGCTAAAAGGTAAGCAAGGAAGATTTAGACAAAACCTTCTTGGAAAACGTGTTGACTACTCAGGCCGTTCTGTTATAGTTGTTGGTCCTGAACTTAAGATGTATCAATGCGGACTTCCAAAGGAAATGGCTTTAGAGTTATTTAAGCCTTTTGTTATGAAAAAGCTTGTTGAAAGTGGTATGGCACATAATATAAAGAGTGCTAAGAGAATGGTAGAAAGAGTTCAAGCACAGGTTTGGGATGTTCTTGAAGAAGTTATATCTGATCATCCTGTACTATTGAACCGTGCCCCTACTCTTCATAGACTAGGAATTCAAGCATTCCAACCTGTCCTTGTTGAAGGTAGAGCGATAAAGCTACATCCATTGTCTTGTACAGCATATAATGCTGACTTTGATGGTGACCAAATGGCTGTTCACGTACCATTATCAGTTGAAGCTCAGTCAGAAGCAAGATTTTTAATGCTTGCAGCTCACAATATAATGAAGCCATCAGATGGTAAGCCAGTTGTTGTTCCAACACAGGATATGGTACTTGGGTCTTACTATCTTACAATGGATAAAGATGGTGTAAAAGGAGAAGGTAAAATATTTTCTTCACCAGAAGAAGTAGTTATGGCTTATCAACTTAAAGAAGTAAATATTCATGCAAAGATAAAGGTAAGAATGTTTAAAAACATAGATGGTAAGATAGAAAATGGTATTATAGAAACTACTCCAGGTAAGATTATATTCAACGAATCTATACCTCAAGATTTAGGTTTTGTAGATAGAAGTAATCCAGAAAATGAATTTAAATTAGAAGTTGATTTCCTTGTTACTAAAAAGAATCTTGGAAAAGTAATAGATAAATGCTATATGAAACATGGTGCCACAAAGACATCTATAATGCTTGATAAAATAAAAGCAAAAGGATATCATTATTCAAGTATAGGTGCTATAACGGTTTCTACATCAGATATGGTAGTTCCAGAAGATAAGAAGAGATTACTTGCTGAAGCTGATGCTGCCGTTGACAAAATTGAAAAGATGTATAGAAGAGGATTTATATCCGAAGATGAAAGATATGAAAGAGTCATAGAAAAATGGACTAAAACAACAGAAGATGTAGCAGACGCGCTTATGGCAAGTCTTGATAAGTTTAATCCAATATTCATGATGGCAGATTCTGGAGCCAGAGGTTCTAAGAGTCAGATAAAACAGCTTGCCGGTATGAGAGGGCTTATGGCCAATCCATCAGGTAAGATTATAGAATTACCTATAAGAGCCTCATTTAGAGAAGGTCTAGACGTCCTTGAGTATTTTATATCAACTCATGGAGCTAGAAAAGGTAATGCAGATACAGCATTAAAAACTGCAGACTCAGGATATTTAACAAGAAGACTTGTTGATGTAAGCCAAGATGTTATAGTAAGAGAAGAAGATTGTGGAACACTTGAAGGTTACGATGTTTCAGAAATAAAAGAAGGAAATGAAGTAATAGAAAGTTTAGCTGAAAGACTTACTGGAAGATATTCTGCAGAAGATATTATGGATCCAAAAACTGGAGAAATAGTAGTAGCTAAAAATGAATATATGAATGAGATTATTGCAGAAAAAGTTGAAAAGCTAGGAGTGAAAAGAGTTAAGATAAGATCTGTATTTACTTGCAGATCAAAGCATGGCGTATGTTCAAAATGCTATGGAATGAACATGGCCACTGCTCAAAAAATTAATATAGGTGAAGCTGTTGGAATAATAGCTGCACAAAGTATAGGAGAACCTGGTACACAGCTTACAATGAGAACATTCCACACTGGTGGTGTTGCTGGAGCAGATATAACACAAGGTCTTCCAAGAGTTGAGGAATTGTTTGAGGCTAGAAAACCAAAGGGGCTTGCTATAGTAAGTGAAGTTTCTGGTACTGTAAAAATGGAGGAAACTAAGAAAAAGAGGATGGTTTCAGTAATTACTGAAACTGGAGAAGAAGTAACTTATGATATTCCATTTGGCTCAAGGCTTAAAGTATCAAATGGGGAAGTAATAGGTGCTGGAGATGAGATAACTGAAGGTTCTGTTAATCCACATGACGTAATAAGAATTAAAGGCGTGCAGGGTGTTAAAAATTATCTTTTATCTGAGGTTCAGAAAGTTTATAGACTACAGGGTGTTGACATAAATGATAAGCATCTTGAAGTAGTAGTAAGACAAATGACAAGAAAGATTAAGATAGAAGAATCAGGAGACACAGAGTTATTACCAGGAACAATGATAGATATCTTTGATTTTCAAGAAGCAAATAAAAAAATTGAAGAATTAGGTGGAAAGCCAGCTATAGGAAGAGTATCATTACTTGGTATTACTAAAGCTGCGTTAGCTACTGATTCATTCCTTTCAGCAGCTTCGTTCCAGGAAACTACAAGAGTTCTTACAGATGCTGCAATTAAAGGGAAAATTGATCCATTACTAGGTTTAAAAGAAAATGTAATAATTGGTAAACTAATACCAGCAGGTACAGGAATGACTAGATATAGATCAATTAAAATCAATACTGAAAAAGAAAATGAAGAAAAAGAATTAGATAATGAAGTAGAAGCTTAAATATAACTTATTGACATAGTAGTGCTAAAATGATAAAATACATCTGTATGTTTTAAAAAGAGACAGAGTTTTTAAAACTTTGTCTCTATAGCACTGTAAGGGGGAATGGAGATAATGGTTTACAGGCTTGAGGGAAGCAAGGTAGTTGGTGTTAAACAAACAGTTAAAGCTATAAAAAGCGGGAATGTAAAAACTGTATATATTGCAAAAGATGCCGATGATAAGCTAATACAGTCAGTAAAAATATTAATTGATGAAAATTCCCTAGAAGTAGTATGTATTAATACTATGAAGGAACTAGGAAGACTTTGTGGAATTGACGTAGGAGCAGCTACAGCAGCAGTATTGAATGACTAGTTCTCACTTAAAGTAGCTTTCGCAATATAATTTAACATAAAAATTGTTATGACCAATCTAGTTAATTTAGGTTAACTTATCTAAATTAATTGATATTTTAAAGGAGGTGTAAACATGCCAACAATTAGCCAATTGGTAAGAAAAGGAAGAAAAACTGTAGGATCAAAATCAACAGCACCAGCACTTAAGGAATGTCCACAAAAAAGAGGTGTTTGTACAGTAGTAAAAACTACTACTCCTAAGAAACCTAACTCAGCTTTAAGAAAAATTGCCAGAGTTAGATTAACAAATGGTTATGAAGTTACAGCTTATATTCCAGGTGTAGGACATAACTTACAAGAGCACAGTGTTGTTCTTATAAGAGGTGGAAGAGTTAAAGACCTTCCAGGTGTTAGATACCACATTGTCAGAGGAGCATTAGACTCAGCTGGAGTAGCTAACAGATTACAATCAAGATCAAAATATGGTGCTAAAAAGCCAAAACAAAAATAGTTTTGGAATAAGTTAATTTGAAAATAGTGCTATGTCTTCAGCATTTATATAGATTTTACCAATACATTTGCAGAAGTACAAAGCGCTTTGCGGTTAGGTGTAGTACAGCACGCTATAACCGAGTACCGATGAACTTAAAATAAAGTATTGTTAAGGAGGGAAGAAAAGTGCCAAGAAAAGGACATATAGCTAAGAGAGATGTATTACCAGATCCAATGTACAACAGTAAGGTTGTAACTAAATTAATAAACAATTTAATGGAAGATGGTAAAAAAGGAGTAGCTCAAAAAGTATGTTATGCTGCTTTTGAAATAATTCGTGAAAAAACAAATAAGGAACCAATAGAAGTATTTGAAGATGCTATGAATAATGTAATGCCATTACTTGAAGTAAAAGCAAGAAGAATAGGTGGTGCTACATACCAGGTTCCAATAGAAGTTAGACCAGAAAGAAGACAGACTTTAGGAATAAGATGGATGCTTGCCGCAGCTAGAAAAAGAGGCGAGAAGTACATGAGAGAAAGACTTGCAAATGAATTAATGGATGCAGCTAATAATACAGGTGCAGCTGTTAAGAAAAGAGAAGATACTCATAAAATGGCTGAGGCTAACAAAGCTTTTGCACATTATAGATATTAATATTCAAAACTGTTTTGGTAAAGCACCAAAACAGTTTTGTCGAATTTAAAGTTGTGAAATTTATACTTTGAGGAGGAAGAGTAAGTGGGAAGAGAATATCCATTAGAGAAATTCCGTAATATCGGAATAATGGCACACATCGATGCAGGAAAAACTACAACTACTGAGCGTATACTTTTCTATACAGGAAAGACTCACAAAATAGGTGAGGTTCATGAAGGTCAGGCTACAATGGACTGGATGGTTCAAGAGCAAGAGAGAGGTATAACGATAACATCAGCAGCAACTTTCTGTCAATGGAAAGGTCATGCTATAAATATTATAGATACACCAGGACACGTGGATTTTACAGTAGAAGTTGAAAGATCATTAAGAGTTCTAGACGGTGCAGTTACTGTACTAGATGCTAAGAGTGGGGTTGAACCTCAAACAGAAACAGTATGGAGACAGGCGGATAACTACAAAGTTCCAAGAATGGTTTATATTAACAAAATGGACTCGACTGGTGCAGACTTTTACATGTGTGTAAATACATTAAGAGGTAGATTACACTGTAATGCGGTTCCTATTCAGATCCCTATAGGCGCAGAAGATCAATTTAAAGGAATTATTGACCTTATAAAAAATGAAGCGATAATATATGAAGATGATTTAGGAACAGTTATGGACTCAGTTGCAATTCCAGATGAATTAAAAGATAAAGCAGAAGAATATAGAAATGCTTTACTTGAGGCTGTGGCTGAGCAAGATGAAGAATTAATGATGAAATATCTTGATGGTGAAGAGTTAACTGAAGATGAAATAAATGCAGCACTTAGAAAAGGTGTTATATCTAATGAAATAGTGCCAGTTACATGTGGTTCATCATATAAGAACAAGGGTGTTCAACCAATGGTTGATGCAGTAGTAGCTTACATGCCATCACCTATTGATATTCCAGCAATTAAGGGTACTAACCCAGATTCTGGTGCTGAAGACGAAAGACCAGCAGATGATAATGCTCCAATGTCAGCATTAGCATTTAAGATTGCAACAGATCCATTCGTTGGAAGATTAGCATTTACAAGAGTTTACTCTGGAATAATGAAGAGCGGTACTTATGTATATAACTCAACTAAGGGTAAAAAAGAAAGAATAGGAAGACTTGTTAAAATGCATGCAAATCACAGAGAAGAAGTTGAAGAACTTAGAGCTGGTGATTTGGGTGCTGTAGTTGGTTTAAAAGAAACTACTACTGGTAATACTCTTTGCGATGAATCAAGTCCAATTATTCTTGAAAGCATGGAATTCCCAGATCCAGTTATAGATGTTGCTATAGAGCCAAAGACTAAAGCTGGTCAAGAAAAAATGGGTATAGCGTTAGCTAAGCTCGCAGAAGAAGATCCAACATTTAAGACATTTACTAATCAAGAAACTGGTCAGACAATTATATCTGGTATGGGTGAGCTTCATCTTGAAATAATTGTTGACAGACTTCAAAGAGAATTTAAAGTTGAATGTAATGTTGGTAAGCCACAAGTTGCATATAAAGAGACTATCAAAAAAGCTGTTAAAGCTGAAGGTAAATTTGTTAGACAGTCTGGTGGACGTGGTCAATATGGTCACTGTTGGATAGAAATGATACCAACAGAAGAGCCATATTCATTCGAAAATGCTATTGTTGGAGGAGCTATTCCAAAAGAATATATATCACCAATAGATAACGGAATTCAAGAAGCTTCAGATACTGGTATACTTGCTGGTTATCCAGTTATTAACTTCAAAATTAGACTTGTTGATGGATCATACCATGATGTTGACTCATCAGAAATGGCATTTAAGATTGCTGGATCTATGGCATTCAAGAATGCTATGGCTAAAGCAGACCCAGCATTACTTGAACCAATGATGAAGGTTGAAGTTATAGTTCCAGAAGAGTACATGGGTGATGTAATGGGAGATATTAACTCAAGAAGAGGAAGAATCGAGGGAATGGATCCAAGAGCAGGAGCTCAAGTAATAAGAGCATTTGTACCACTTTCAGAAATGTTTGGTTATGCGACAACTTTAAGATCAAGAACTCAAGGTAGAGGAGTTTACTCGATGGTATTTGATCATTTTGAAGAAGTTCCAAAGAGTATTCAAGAACAAATTGCAGGAAAGAAAAATGCTTAATTATAAATAAATTACCTAATTTTAAGGAGGAATAATAAAATGG